>JAEUSC010000019.1 GCA_016789035.1 Candidatus Omnitrophota bacterium | reverse complement strand
AAGAACCGGGAATAAAATGAAACTCTTTGATCTTGGTAACGTAATTTCCGTTACCTGGAAATTCATTAATAACACCGTCTCGATCAAGAAAAACAATGTTCATTTGTGCCTTTAAAGTGATCCGTGCTTCATGTCTGTGCTCATCTGCATAATATGCTCACGACTGACACTGGCCACGGGTACTCATTACTGCTTAATTCCCCTTTTAATCTCCCAATATTTGGCATAACTGATGATTTGATACAGCGACGCAAAAAACGCAACCATAAATCCAATAAATCCGTCTTTATAACCGGCCTTCCCAATAAAGGAACGGAAAAACCGGTCGACTGTACGCCAAATGGCCTTGCCCAAACTCATGTGGCGGTTGGTCTCAATCCATTTTTCTGCTTCGAGGGATGTCTGACGGTTCAAACTTTGCAGGAAATGTTCAAAGTCAGGATATCCTTTGTGAATAATATCTGTCGTCAAATGCCCGCATTCGCCGTCTAAAAAGACACGGGGATGCACTTTAACTTCTTCATATTTAAATTTGCTTTTTTGAAACAAACGCAGTTTTCCCGCTGGATACCAGCCTGAGTGTTTCACCCAATATTTTCCGATGTAATTGCGCAAAGGAATGGAATAGGCCTGAAATTTCGGGTTGGAAATATTCTGCGAGATCTCATTGCGCAGCTCGGGGCTGACGATCTCATCGGCATCCAGGCTCAACACCCATTCATTCTTGGCTTGAGCGTAGGACCAATTGCGGTGAATGCCTTCGTTTTCCATACGGCGATGATAAATTGTACTGGCAAACTTTTCGGCCAACGGAACCGTCTGATCACTACTCTGGTCATCCACGACAACAATTTCACTGGCCCAACCATAGACACTGTTAAGACAGTCTTCAATATTTCGTTCTTCGTTCTTGGTAATTACAACGACGGAAACAGGAACTTTTGCCATTAAACCAACTCCTTAAGTGCTGCGCAGACTACATCAATCTGCTGCCGGGTCATATGAGGAAACATCGGAATGGATAGCACCTCATCTGCAAGCGCTTCTGCCACAGGAAAATCTCCGCGGCGGCCATTAAGCTCCTTATAAGCCTCTTGCAAATGCAATGGAATGGGATAGTGAATCAAAGAACTGATTCCCTTGGATTTTAATGCTTCCATAATTTGATCGCGTTTGGCATTGACCCTGATGGCGTAGGTCTGATAAACATGGGTGCGATCGGATTTCAGTTTGGGGGTGGTAATTCCTTTAACGTTCTGTAAAGACTCATTGTAATAAGCCGCATTTTTTGCCCGCATCTGATTCCACTGATCCAAATGCTTTAGTTTCGCTGCCAAAACAACAGCTTGTACAGTGTCAAGGCGAGAATTATATCCCTTAATCTTATGCTCATACCGGCCTTGCCGCCCGTAATCGCGCAGCATAAGCGCCTTTTCATTGATTTTGGGATCGTTGGTGACAATCATGCCCGCATCCCCAAAAGCGCCCAAACTTTTTGTGGGATAAAAACTAAAACATGCCACATCCCCCAGAGACCCGATTCTTTTATCTTGATATTTGGCGCCGTGGGCCTGGGCCGCATCTTCAATGATTTTGATATTATGTTTCTTGGCGATGGCAACTATTTCTGTCATGTCTGCGGCCTGACCATACAGGTGGACCGGGATGACAGCTTTTGTTCTTGGCGTGATCGCTCGTTCAAAGGCCTTAGGATCGATGTTATAAGTATCATTTTCAACGTCGACAAAGACGGGGGTTGCCCCAGCATAGGAAACGCATAACGCGGTGGCAATAAAAGTAAATGTCGGCAGAATTACTTCATCACCTTCCTGAATATCCAGGGAAGCAATGGCAAGATACAGTGCATCAGTACCGGAATTAACACCAATGCCGTATTTAACACCACAATAATTTGCAAAACTTGTTTCAAAATCTTTGGCCGCCTGGCCTAAGATAAAATCTCCCTTTTGAAAAACCTTCTCGAGACCTGCCTGAATTTCTTCTTTTGTCGTACCATACTGCTCACTAAAATCAATAAATGGAATACTCATAAAACTTCTTCTACCTTTCGTAAAACATCATCAACATCTAACTGGGCCAAACAATTAACATGACTGCAATTAGCCATGCGAAATTGACGATAACAAGGCTGGCAGGCCAAACCTTTTTTTACAACATAATGTCCTGTTGCAGGATACGGACCATAAACTCGATCATCCACAGGACCAAAGATCGAAACGGTGGTCACCCGGCTTGCCACCGCCACATGCAACGGACCGCCGTCGTTAAGAATTGCAATCCGGCATTGTTTTAAAAGAGCCGCACTCTGCGTCAAACTCAAATCTCCGGCCACAACACGAGTACCCGACGGAGAAACCCTGGAAATCTGATTACAAAGCTCTCTCTCCTCGGAGTTCCCCATCAGTATAATGTGGGCGTCGAACTTTTCAATCATTTTGTCCACTAATTTGACATATTTCTCAACCGGCCAGCGCTTAAACCGCGCTCCTTTTCCCCAACTGGCTCCGCCTCCGGGAAAAACAGCAATCAATAACTTGGAAAATGCCAGGGCTTCACCGAACTGCCAATCCTTGGCCCATTGCAGATCCGCTTCAGGAATGACCAATTCCAAATGTTTGTCGATAGCGGGAATGCCGATATCTTCTAACAGACTTAAATAATGATCGACCACATGTTTTCCTTCATACCCCTTAAATGGAATCCGGCGCGTTAAACATAATCCCCTATTTTTGTAGTTAAATCCAATTCGTTGCTTGATCCCTGCGACCATACACATGGCCCCCATCCCTCGGTCCAGCGAAAGATCCAGAACCGCATCATATTTTTCCGCCTTAATTTCATTAAAGAAAGCAACCCACTTTTTAATAAATTCCAATGGCGAACGCTTATAGACTTTATGAAAGTCATCACGTTCATAAATCAACGTTTTACTGATCTTGGGATTATCTTTGATGACCGCTGAACTGCGAGGATTGGTCAAGTAATGAACAACGGTCTGAGGAAAGGCCCGTTTGATATTGGAAATGACGGGGGTGGAAAATAAAACGTCACCGATCCCAAACGTATTAATGATGAGAATTTTCTGGAACATTTTTCCCTAAAACCTCTCCGCACCGACATAGGCGGAAGGTTCTTAAATTTCCCGCCTCTTTTTTTCCTTGAGGTGATCGACAATCGCCTTAACTTCCTGGGATTGCTTCCTGTGACAAACAAGCAGAACATCCGGCGTCTCAACAACAACCACATCCTGAAGCCCAACGACGGCCACCATGCGCTTCTCGGCAAAAACTAGATTGTCTTTTGAGGCATGCGTCACAACATCTCCGCGCAAAACATTTCCCTGAGGATCTTTTGAAGACACTTCCCAAAGAGCTTCCCAGCTTCCGACATCCGACCACCCGATGTCCGCCGGAACGACCGCGACACGTTTGGCTTTCTCCATAATGCCGTAATCTATGGAAATTCCGGTCAGCCCGTCCCAAAATTTCTCAACCGCCTTTTGGGAATGGCTTTTGAAAAAGGCATTGTGAATTTCTGGAAGATACTGACGAAATTCGTTTAAAACAACCTCCGCTTTCCAAATAAACATTCCGCTGTTCCAGTAATATTTCTTTGTCTTTAAGTATTCCACAGCCTTTGCCAAATTCGGCTTTTCCACAAATTGTTCGACCTCGTAAAGATCTTTTCCCTGGCCCCTGGTTTTCTTTCCCTTGATATATCCATAACCGGTTTCCGGACGAGTCGGAACAATGCCAAGCGTTACCAAATAACCTTCATTAGCCAAACAAACAGCTTCATCCAATGTCGCGGCATACGATTTTTGATTCTGAATCAAGTGATCACTGGGAAGAACCACCATCACCGCGTCGGGATTACGATGATAAATGGCCGACGCCGCCCAAGCAATGGCCGGGGCCGTGTTCTTTCCGGACGGCTCCAAAAGGATATTGGCCTTGGGCACTTTATAAGACTTGGTCTGTTTTTCAATGATCTTGGCGAAACGCTTGTTGCTGACAATATAAATTTGATCCCCGCTGACCTTAGACTGCATGCGGGACAAGGTTTCTTGAAGCATGGTTTTATTACCAACCAGAGACAAAAACTGCTTGGGCAGGGCCGAACGACTGGACGGCCAGAACCGCGTCCCGGATCCGCCGGCTAAAATCACAACATACAAATCATTCTTCGTCATGTTAACTCCTGAATTTTATTTTGCGCCACGCAGCCGCAAAAAATCACCGACTGTCTTAACCGCATGATCTAATTGTTCAATTTCCAAGTCCTGATGGCATCCGATATGCGTGCCGTTATCTGAACAAAACTCCGCCTCTGGAAAGTCCCCAAGTTTGTGTCCTAAAAAGGCGTAACTGGGGCATTGCGTTGGAATGGAATAAAACAGATTTCGCGAATCCACACCGTTAGCCTCAATAAAATCCACAAACTCATCTTTAGTGAAACTCGCATTTTCTCGCACAATAATGGAAAATGCATGCGGCCCCAACTTTTCGCCGGCGTCCTCTTGCAATGTGATGAAATACTTTTCAAACTGTTTGAATTCCTTGATCAAATAAAGGACGTTGCGGCGGCGCTTTTCTAGAATCTGATGAAAAATCTTAATATTGCCTAAACCCACAGAGGCTTCAATTTCATTCATCTTGGCAGAAAATCCAATGCGTTGAAAGGCAAACTTCCCTTCGATTCCGTGATTCCGTAACGATCGAAGGGCATTTGCCATCTTTTCATTATTGGTAATGACTATTCCCCCTTCAATCGTCGTAATAATGTGGGCTGCATATAAACTGAAACAGGCCATATCGCCCATGGCCCCGATCTTCTCAGAGCGATACTCGGCACCGTGGGCTTCCGCCGCATCCTCAATAATAAAAAGATTGTGCCTTTTGGCGATCGCCCGAATCTGGTCCATAGCCGCCGGCTTTCCCATCAAATGCACGGGCATAATCGCGCGCGTTCTGGAAGTGATGGCCCGTTCAATCAGATCCGGATCAATATTAAGCGTTGTGCGTCTGACGTCGACAAAGACTGGTGTGAATCCCGCCTGAAAAACTGAATTTCCCGTAGCCACAAATGTCAGGGCAGGAACAATAATTTCGTCGCCTCGTTTAGCGCCAAAGTCATACAATGACGCACAGGCCAGCGCATCCGCATCTGTGCCACTGGAAACCGCCACACCATATTTGACCCCAAAGAGCGCTGCAAATTTCTCCTCAAACTCCTTAACACACTTGCCTTTCGTCACCCATCCCGAATCAATGACTTCATTAATAAGTTGTTTGGCATCCGGTGTGATCGAGACCGTTCCAAACGGAACCTTAAATTTTGCCTTTTGCGATTCGTTTCCGTGTGCAATCTTCACCAAATTCTCCATTTCATTTGACAGGTTGTAACCAAATTTTGAAATGCTCGGCCGGACAGATATGCGCCCAAAAGCGTTCATAATTCATGGGCCGGCCGTTAAACAGTTTATGCAAACCCAAAGTTCTAAACCGACGATGAAAGGAAATCTCTCGCTTGATAAGTTTGAACTTTTTACCCGTCCGCCATGTTTTCTCCGTCGCCAGATAACCATCGAAGGCAAAATAATTGAAGTACAATTTATGATCCGGCGTTTTGGCACACCACGACGTATGATGCGGGACTTCGATATAGACCGTCCCATCTGCCCGGCAGATCCGGTGCAATTCCCCCATCACGGCGTAAAGGTCATTAAGATGTTCTAAAACATGGTGGCAGGTGATCTCTTTGAACTGATTGGTTTCAAACGGCCATGGCACCACATGCAAATCATGGACAACATCTGGATGATGTTCAGGGTCAATGTCCACAGTGATGGCATCCGGTTGCGGTTTGCCGGCGCTGCCTAATACCAACTTGTCTTTTTTCATAGTCTCTAAGGCCATAATTTTTTAATTTTCTCAACAGCTTCATTCAACCGTTGCGGCGTCCCTATGTCATGAAACGATTGGTCCGTCACATATCCGCAAAATCCCTTACCAATAATCGACGGAAAAAAGTCTCTTTCTAAAGAAAATTTATTCACATCGGGCAACTCATTCTTAAAATCGTTACGGAAACAATAAATCCCCGCATTCAAATAGGTTAAATTTCCCGAAGGCACCTTTTCCTGAAACGCTGTCACGCATCCGGCATCATCCAATATAACGCTTCCATAGTCCTGACTGTCATCAACTTTGGCCAGCGCAACCGTAGCATGGGATTGATAAGCGATGTGTAAATCGAGCATGGTTTCAAATTCAACCGGACAAAACGAATCACCGTTCAGCACAAAGAAATTATCCGTGCGGACTTTTTGCCAGGCCTGCTTGAGAGCACCCCCCGTCCCCAACGGCTCATTCTCGCGGGAGAAATCAATATCCATGTCTTTAAACAGATCGCGGCAGTGCGCCTGCACGTCATCGGCCTTATAACCAGTAGCCAAAATAACACGACGCCCGCCCTGGGCACGAATGTATTTGATTAATAAATCCAGAAAAGGCTCTTTTCCGACGGGCACCAAGACCTTCTGAGAATCACCCACAATTGACCGCAAACGCGTCCCTTGCCCGCCGCATAGAATGACGAAATCAGTTGTAATCGACATACTCTAGAAGGAAGAGAGAGGAAAGAAGAGAGAAGAAAAATATTAAGCGCTTCGTACTCCCGCACTAATCATTCCCTTCTTTTCTTCCTTCCCCCCTCTTCTATCTCCCTTCTCAAAATTAACGCACAACGCCACTATTCGGCTGATAGAAAATAATCTGTGTTCCTAAATTCTCAAAACGGAACGGAACTTCCAATAAATTCTTGAACTTCGCACGGACGGATGCACGATGTTGCGGCTCCACAAAGAACAACACGAACCCTCCGCCTCCGGCACCCAGCAGCTTTCCGCCGAGCGCGCCAGCACTTATGGCCGCTTCATAAAGTTCGTCCACATAGGGAGTGGCGATCTTATCCGACAGGCTGCGTTTGATTTTCCATGCATCGTCGAGCATCTGGCCAAAACGACGCAAGTCATTGCTATTTAAAACATTGACCGATTCCTGAACTAACTGGTACATGGAATGCAGCTCTTTTTGTTTATTCGGAATATTACTAATCTGATGCGCAGCAATCTCTGAGGCTGTCCGGGAAAACCCTGTAAAAAAAAGCATCAAATGGTCCTGCAATCGCTCCAAGGTTTCCGGAACAATCGTCACCTGGCGGACAGTCAAATGATTGGCCCCGCCAAACTCAATCAAATTAAAACCGCCGTAAGCCGCCAGGGTTTGATCCTGGGCCCCGACATTTTCCTTAATCATCTCTTGCTCAACATAAATCGCCTCTTTGGCCAAACGCTCCTTGGTCGGCATGATTCCTTTTAATGCATAAAGACTATTTAACAATCCGACGGTAAATGATGAACTTGAACCCAAACCCGTACGTGCAGGAAGATCACCGTCATGATGGATTTCAATACCATCCTGGATGTTTAGAAAACGCAAGACCTCGCGCACGGACGGATGATCAATTTCGTCAATCGTGCGGGTGTGTTCCATCTTGGAATAAATGATTCGGGATTTATGGTCAAAAAACGGCGGAAGGTAACGGCAGGTAATATAACAATATTTATCAATGGTCGTGGCAAGGACAGCCCCCGTGTGTTCTTTATACCAGCCGGGATAATCTGTGCCGCCGCCAAAGAACGAAATACGAAACGGTGTTCTTGAAATGATCATAACGTTTATCTCGCCCCCACGTCTTCCAAAATTTTGCGTTTTAATTTTATCTGTGTCGATTTGACTGTTTCATCCACAGCCACTTGGCCAAATTTCTCTTTTAAAAGATTTAAAAATGACGGATGGGTGTGATACTCCATCCAAGCCTTGTCCCGAAAAGCCAAGACTTCTTGGGCCGAGACATATTTCGTCGGTAACGGCTGCGCTTCGTACGAATGCTGTGAAAATCCCGCATATGTAGACGGTAATTTCCATCCGGCTTGCCGGGCCTGTCCGTACAAGGGACTTCCCGGATACGCCATGGCCGAATAAAAATTCGCCTCTTCGGTATTCATCTCGATCGCCAGGTCCAGCGTCGTCTGCATACTGGCCTGATCATCTTCGGGCAACCCAAAAATATAATTGGCAATGACATTAATTCCATGTTCGCGGATCTTTCGCACAACGTCGCGAATATCCACATCCTCAAATCGCCCCTTTGTGACGTCCTTGCGCACGCGCGTGTTACCGCTTTCAATACCGAGCGCCAGCCAATTGACGCCGGCCTTCTTGAGTGTTTCCAGATAATGCTCCTTGACTGTATCCACCCGTGAATAACACCACATATTAAAGCGATAGCCTCGTTCGATGATCATTTGACAAAGCTTCATAAAATGATTCTGGTTTAAAACAAAAAGCTCATCCGCAATCTTAATGTTGGTGATCCCTTGCGATGCAAAAAAATCAAATTCTTTAATGATGTGTTCGGGGTCCCAATAACGGAATACCGCGCTTCCGTCCGAATATTCGTTCTCTTGGCGATTGATAATATTGATCATGCAAAATGAACACTTCATCGGACATCCCAGACTTGTATACAAAGCGGCAAACGGCTGACGAACGGACTTGTTAGGATAGGAATGCCATAATGATGTGCGATAATTCTTAATTGGTAATCTATCCCACGCGATCCCGGGAAGATCTCGAGGCAAATCGGCCTTTGCGACAATCGGACTGGGTGCGTTTAACACACTTCTGCCGTCCTTGCGGTATCCGAGACCCAAAACTTTGTCCAAATCCGTGCACAGATCAGTCTTCAACAGTGATGAAATGGTGTACACGCCTTCATTCTGGCAAACGAAATCCACACTGGAATGGTTTTGTAAGACATCCAACGGAAGCGCCGCCACATGACCGCCGACAAAGATAATTTTGGTTTCCGGTGAAATCTTCTTAACCTCATCCGCGAGGGCAACCGCCCCCGACATATTCTGAGAACTTGCCGACGGTTGCTGGCCATAGACGACAAAACAGGCCAAGCGCGGACGCAGATCCTGAATTTTCTCAGCTGAATCTTCGTCCGTCAAATGCAAAGCTTCGCAGTCCAGAATTTCAACGCCAAACCCGCGGGACAAACAATGCGACGCCAGCATTCCGGCCCAGATCGGTGGTTCTATGGCAGAGTAATCTTTCGCCAGATCTTGATAAATTCTGCGGGAGGCATTGGGATGAATAAATAGAATATCGAGCTGTTTAGACATGTGACCTCTTCACAAAGGAACTTAAGAGCACACAAAACCATTTGTACGTGTGCATGTTTTTAATTTCGCACCTGTGCTAAATGTTTGCATATTGGTTTCTTTTAATCACCTTATAAGCCTTGATTAATTCGCCAATACCTTTTGCCAGATTTACATCAGGCTTAAATCCAGTCTTTTCAATCTTTTCATTGGAGACAATGTAATCGCGTTTATCGGGATCTTCGCCAATGGTCGCCTCCACGAAATAAAAATCAGGAAGTTGTTTCTTAATTTCCTGACAAAGCTCCAGCTTGCTTAAATTAGCGTCGCTTAATCCGACATTATAAGCTTCATTCTTCATGCGATCAAAATTCTGCAAGCCATGCAAGAAGGCCTTGGCAATGTCGCGTACGTGAATGTAGTTGCGTTTAAAATGGGCTTCAAAAAGCACTACGAAACGGTCATGCACAGCTCTATAGACGAAATCATTGACCAATAAATCCAGGCGCATACGCGGAGAAAACCCAAAAGCGGTGGCCAAACGCAGCGTTATCCCCTGCCCAGAATTCAGGATAGCCTCTTCCGCCTGAACTTTGAGCTTGCCGTAGAGTGAGATCGGCCGCAAAGGTGTTTTTTCATCGCAGAATTTCCCCTTCTCTCCAATGCCATACCCGCTGTTTGTCGTCGGAAATATAATCATTTGATTTTTGCTTGTCATCTTAAGCATCATGTCAACCGCATCAAAAAGAATGGACTGAGCTCCTACAGGATCCTGTGCGCACAACGGCGCTCCTGTTAAACAGGCCAAAGGAAATATGGCATCGGCATCTTTGAGACATTTCTCCATCAAGGCTTTATTGCGAACATCTCCGCGGACAATCGTCAACTTATCATCCAGACAGCAATCCAACAAAGATGTTTGGTTGTACATAAAATTATCCAAGGCTGTGACCGAATGCCCTGCAGCAAGCAACGTCGGCGTCAGGATAGAACCAATATATCCACCCGCACCGGTAATTAAAATTTTCATTGAACACTCCATTCCAATCAGTTAATAACTTTACGATTAACCCGTTGATTTATGTAGCCACGGCAACCACAAAACAACAACAGGAACAAGAATTCCCAAAACCAAGGATATCCAAACAACCCAGGCATGACCAAATTTAAAAGCCAGAATGATTCCCATAATCAAATTTATCAGCAATCCTATTGTCATGATGACAATTAAGATCTGAAAAATGCGCGATGACGGCGGAGAAAATGAGTCTGTTTCATATCTCTGGCGCTTATGCACCTGCGAGACAGACTCCACAACAGCCCACGGTTTGTAATTCCCGTCCTTTTTAGGTCGATGCAAATTAAACGTCTGAAGCAGCCCGGTTATCATAAAAAAAACGATCAGCGGCATGAGAAAGCACCCAGAATACAAGTGAATCGAACGAATGATTTTGATATTCATATCAAACCCCGGACTTCGAATACCAGTGGAAGGTTTCAGCGATTCCTTTTGCCAGTGATGTTTTTGGTCTCCATCCGAGATCCGAAATCTTACGATGGTCCAAAAGCTTGCGCATAGTCCCGTCGGGCTTAGATGCATCGAAGACCAACTTTCCCTTGAATCCAGACACGCCTTTTAATATTACCGCAAGCTCTCTAATCGAAATATCCGTGCCAACCCCTAAATTGATAATGTCTGATTGCACATAATGCCTCATCAAATACAACGAACCGCCAACAAAATCATCGGTGAAAATAAATTCCCGACGGGGCCTGCCGGTTCCCCACACAACAACCTCATTTTGCGCCTCTTTGACTGCCTG
>JAEUSC010000512.1 GCA_016789035.1 Candidatus Omnitrophota bacterium | reverse complement strand
AGGCGGCAACCCCCACGGGTGCGGCAGTTTTTGCCATGCGGACGGGTGCGCCGATCGTTCCTATCTTCACGCATCGGTATAAAGATGACGTGCACAAAATTATTGTCGAGAAACCTTTTTATATTGAGACAAAGCTCAATGATGAGCAGGCCATTTACAGTTGTATGGAAAAGATCACGCGGCTCATTGAATCGGATATTCGGCAGTATCCTTCCGAATGGGGATGGTTTCATCGCCGCTGGAAAACCCAACCGAAAGATATTGAGGAACACAAAAATGAAATCTAACCCAATTGTGAAAAATCTGCTGCTAACACTTTTTGGGATTGTATTTTTGCTGCTCGGCGTCACGTTGGTCTTAAGAGAGTGGGACAGTTTAATCATTGTGTTTAAAGGTGTTGTGGGCGGAACGCTTGCCGTTGCCGGTCTTTTTATGCTTTTTTTGGCCAGCGGGAAAAGTTCGAAGGACTAAATTTCGGAATGAAGACAAAAACAATTAAGGCGGTGATTTTTGATTTGGACGGCACGTTAGTTAACGCGTATAAAGCCGTCTTTCAGTCTATCAATTTTGCTTTGAAATCCAGCGGCTTTCCGGTGGTTTCAGCGCAGACCGTCAAGCGTTCGGTTGGCTGGGGAGACCGGCAACTGATTGAACAGTTTGTCGGAAAGGCGCATGCGCCTCAGGTGTTAGAACTTTACCGTGAACACCATAAAGAGTCTTTACCCAAAGGTGTGACGTTTTTACCCGGCGCCAAGAAACTCCTTGAAGATTTAGATCAACAAGGTTATATTCTTGCGATCGCAACGAACCGTCCGGAGCGGTTTACCAAGATCATCCTGGATGTTCTGGATATTCAAAGTCATTTTGATTATGTACTGTGCGCAGATCAGATCAAAAGGCCTAAGCCGTATCCTGATATTTTGAAATTGATTCTCAAGAAATATCAACTGAGCGTCCATGAGGCTCTATATGTCGGAGATATGACGATAGATGTTCAGACGGGAAACAGCGCCCGTGTTAAGACGGCTGCGGTCCTGACAGGTTCAAGCACATCCGGAGAAATCAGCGTTTTAAAACCGTTCGCTATTATTTCCAGAATTTCTCATGTTAAGAAATTAATTCAAACCATTGATTCAAAACAAACGAAAGGAAGAAAATCATGAGTAAGAAAAAACGACGAGGCAAGTTGAACTGGCGTTCCAAGAAAGCCAATCACGGTGCAAAACCAAGCCGCGGGTAATTAATGGTTTTTGTGTAACCGTTGTTTCGTTAATACTTGCGTGTTTTAGTATGTGCCAATCCACAGGTAGGAAATTTTGATATGAGATACTATCGAAAATGAAAATTAACCATTCAGGAGGATTGGCACATGCATGATTATTTTTTTCTTGTGCCCGTAAGCGCGTTGATGGCACTGGCGTTTGCTTTTTATCTGGCTTTTAAAGTATTAAACGAGCCCGAAGGTACGCCACGAATGCGGTCAATCGCTCAGGCTGTTCGTATCGGGGCAAATGCATATCTCTCTCGCCAATACTCCGGTGTTTTTCTTTTTTTTCTCGCTGTCTTTATTGTCCTTTTGTTACTGGCATTCCTTAAATATATCGTTATCTTTGTGCCTTTTGCATTTCTAACCGGAGGGATGTTTTCGGCCTGTGCCGGTTTTTGTGGAATGACCATGGCAACACAGGCCTCGTCTCGAACGGCCCATGCCTGCCGTCACAGTCTTGACAGAGGATTACGGATCGCTTTTAGTTCCGGCGCTGTCATGGGTTTGGTCGTGGTCGGCCTGGGACTTTTGGATTTAAGCATTTGGTATTTGAGCTTGAACTGGTACTACAGTTCTCATCCCACTCCTCAAGGGATGGACAAGATATCGGCGGTAACAAACACGCTGTTGTGCTTTGGTATGGGGGCCAGTTTTCAGGCGCTGTTTGCGCGGGTGGGTGGCGGTATTTTTACCAAAGCCGCAGATGTGGGTGCAGATTTAGTGGGTAAAGTGGAAGCTGGGATTCCGGAGGATGACGATCGCAATCCGGCTGTCATTGCGGATAACGTCGGAGACAACGTTGGTGATGTGGCGGGGATGGGTGCGGATCTTTATGAGTCGTATGTCAGCGCCATTGTCGCCGCTATTGCTTTGGGAGTGAGTGCTGGTTTGGGTGTAGGAGGCATGCTCCTTCCCATGTTTTTGGCGGCCGTAGGTATTGCGGCCTCGATTATTGGAACATTTTTTGTGCATACGCCGGAGAAAGCGAGTCAATCTCAACTGCTGACGGCTTTGCGAAAAGGTGTCTTAGCCGCAACAGGACTGATGATCCTTGCCTGTTTTTGGATTGTTCCTCAGCTTTTAGGCGAGCATTCTTTAGGGATCGCCTGGTCGGTAGTCATGGGGCTTGTCGCCGGAATCCTCATTGGCCTAAGCACAGAATATTACACGTCGTCGGGTTATGCGCCGACGCGGCGGCTTGCGCAAGCCTCATTGACCGGCCCGGCAACACTCATTATTAGTGGAATTTCGATTGGCATGATGTCAACCGCTTTACCTATTTTGATCGTTGGAGGCACGATCATGGCAAGTTTTGTCCTTTCCGGCGGTCTTCAATCGTTTGATTTAGGACTTTATGGAATAGGAATTGCGGCCGTAGGTATGTTAAGTACTCTTGGAATCACTCTGGCGACCGACGCGTATGGTCCTGTGGCTGACAATGCCGGCGGTAACGCCCAAATGGCTGGGCTCGACCCCGAAATTCGTATAAAAACTGATGCCTTGGATTCTTTAGGCAATACAACGGCGGCTACAGGCAAGGGTTTTGCCATTGGTTCGGCGGCATTGACAGCGATCGCGCTCATTTCGGCTTATAAAGATTCGGTCATTTTACATGGCGGCACTATTGAAATGAATTTGATGCAGCCTGTCGTGATTTGCGGTCTGTTTATAGGAACCATGATGCCATATTTGTTTTCAGCTTTAACGATGGAGGCTGTGAGCCGGGCGGCTGCTAAGGTCGTTGTCGAGGTGCGTCGCCAATTCGCTGAAATTCCCGGGATCATGGAACGCAAAGCAAAACCTGATTACGGGCGTTGTGTCTCCATTGTCACGGCTGCAGCCCAGCATGAAATGAAGTTGCCTGCGATTCTTGCGATCTTAACACCGATTGTTATTGGCTTATTGCTGGGGGTTAACGCGGTTGCCGGTCTTCTGATCGGATCTACAGCCTCGGGGTTTGTTTTGGCTGTTATGATGGCCAACGCCGGAGGGGCCTGGGACAATGCCAAGAAATATATTGAAGAAGGAAATTACGGCGGTAAAGGTTCCGGCTCTCATAAGGCGGGAGTCATTGGAGACACTGTGGGCGATCCGTTTAAAGACACCGCGGGCCCCAGCATTAATATTTTGATTAAATTAATGTCGATGGTCTCCATTGTTTTTGTTTCTGTTATTTTACAACATGCTTTGTTTCGTTAGAGGCTGTTGATTATCAGGGGGAAAAAATGTTTCGGCGCATTCGCGTAAACATGTTGGCGGTTTTGACTTCAGCCGTGATATTAACCAGCGCTGGCTGCGGTATTGTCGTTATTGCCGGATTGGGCGCTTTAGGCGGATACGCGATCAGCCCCGACACGGTGGAAGGTATTTTGGGTTACAGTGAGGCGGAGCTTTTTAGATCGGCCAGCGATACTCTCTCAATTATGGGTATGGTAACGGAACAGTCCAAAGGTACAGGACATGTGGCGGCAACCATAGCCGGTGTGCGTGTGACGGTTGATGTTCTTCCGACCTCGAAATCGACAACAAAACTCAGAGTTAAGGCCCGCCGGTGGGCATTTCCCAAGATGTCTGTAGCTCAGGAAGTGTACGTTAAGATTGTGCGTAAGCTGCAGGAGTGAAGGCGAGATGTTTTAGTTAAGATAGCGATTTAAAAGTGATTCAATAAAAAAATCCTCCGTATTTCTATGGAGGATTTTTTTATTGAAAAAAGTGCCGAGACCCAGATTTGCACTGGGGACGCCAGGCTTTTCAGGCCTGCGCTCTACTACCTGAGCTATCTCGGCAGGTAATGACGTGATGAGTTTTTTTGTTATTCCGTCGGAGAAAAGGCAGGACTTGAAAACCGGCATTTATTACCCCGAAAAGAATAACTTATTGTATTCAAAACAAAATAAATGTCAAAACGATTTTTTGGGTTTGCCATCTCCAAGGCTTTGTGTATAATAACTTAAATTTTTTAGTCTCGTCCTATGGAAAATGCTGATAACCAAAATAATTGATGTTGATAAAGTTCCGTTGGCGAAACCTATCCTTGACGAGCTGAGTCCTAGCTTCTCAAGATAATGCAGCTTTTTGGTAAGAAAATATTTTTTTGATGCTGACGTAGCTCAGTTGGTAGAGCAGCTGATTCGTAATCAGCAGGTCGGAGGTTCAACCCCTCTCGTCAGCTTTTCTACCCAAACCATTCATGATATTCCTGCCTTACAAACTCCTTTGTTCCCATTTGACCGAGAGGGAGAGGTTATCCATCTATGGATTTAATCAATCGCTTGGTTAGCAATCGCGCTTTAGGGGCTTTAGTGATAGTGGCTTTTACTCTCTTTGCATATTCCTTTATGTTGCAAGCGCCCTTTCGCAGCATGGATGATACGACCTCTATTGTTGAAAATAAGGATCTTCGCGATTTTAAATCCATTCCAAAGGTCTGGACGAGTGCGTTTTTCGGGGATCAATCCTATTACCGTCCTCTCGTAACTATGAGCTTTATGCTGGAATATGCCATCTATGGTTTAAATTCTTTTTGGTTTAATTTAGACAATCTCATATTGCACATTTTAAATACTTTGTGTGTATTTGTATTATTTGCGCGTCTATGGAGTGATAAGCCTTTGGCCCTGTTAACGGCATTATTATTTGCCATTCATCCGGTGCAGTGGGAGGCTATCTGCAATGTGGCGGGTCGGCCGATCCTGTTAAGCGCACTGTGTGTCTTTTGTTCTTTTTTGCTCTTTATGGAATTTGACACTCGGCGTCATCTGCTCTGGTTAATGGGTTCGTTGGCGGGCTTTATCATTGGAATATTTTGCAAAGAGTCAACAGTGATTTTTCCGGTTGTGCTCGGAATGTATCTTTTTTATGTTAGTAAAAGCGACCGAAAGCCTTGGATGGCATTGCTCCCTTTTTTTATGGTGATTTTTGGCTACTTTGAGCTTCGTCGACAATTGGGGATCACGCAGGTTTTTGCCTGGGGATCGTTGGATGCCTCTGTTCTTGGTTTCTTAAGTTTTGTTCGTGGGTGCATCACGTATCTGCGGTTGTATGTGTTTCCGGTGGACTTATATTTCGACCGGTCGCGCGCCGTCTTTGGCAGTTTTGTCGATCCGCAGCTTTTAGGAACCATTTTATTCTGGATCGCGGCGATAAGCGCAGTGTGGGCCTTTCGCGCCAAAATTAACAGTAAGGTTTTATTTTGCATGTTGTGGTTTCTGCTGGAATTTGCTCCAGTGTGTCAGATTGTGACTTCCCTGGGGGTTCAACCGGGATACATTTCACTGGCGGAGCATTTCCTTTATGTCCCCACGGCAGCCATGGCTGCGATTTTGGTGTGGGCCGCAAGAGGGGTCCAAGAGATCAATCGACAAAGAAAATGGTGTTCGCCGGCCATCGCTCAAGTCGCTGTTGCAGGTATTGGGGTGTTTCTGTATTTGACAACAATCCAACAGGCCGTATATGCGAGCAGTGAGCTTTCCATGCTCAAACGGTCGGTCACGTTTCAGCCGAATAACTCCCGTGTATTGTATTCTATTGGGATGAATTACGTGAACCGCGGAATGTTTGAAGTTGCGCATACATATTTTCAACAGGCTGTGCGAGTTGATCCATGGAACGTCCGTGCCAAAATTGCGCTCGGAAAAGTTCTGTGTGATCAGGGGCAATATGAAGACTGTTTGGATGTTTATGGGGCGATCCGCAATCCCGGGCCGTTTGCCGCGATTTTGGAAGAAAATGTGAGATTGACGCATAAAATTATAGAGCAAAAAAGAGGGGCCGTTAAACAATAGAATATTTATGCCAAATTTCATCTCTCGCAACAAAGGATTCATCCGGTTTTGGGTGGCCCAATTAGTTTCACAGTTCGGCGACCGTGTTAATCAAATGGCGCTGGTTGGTCTGGTGGCGCTCAAACACCCGGGGTCTCCGGTTGAGCTGGCCAAGTTATTGACGTTTACAATCATTCCCGTTTTTATTGTGGGCCCCATTGCCGGGGTGTACGTCGACCGTTGGGACAGGCGCGTCACCCTTTTTGTCTGCGATTTTATTCGCGGCCTCATTGTCCTATGTATTGCCTTGATCTTAATTAATTATCCTTCGATGCTGCCGGTCTATGGCGCCGTCTTTTTGGTGTTTTGTTTGAGTCGGTTCTATGTTCCGGCCAAGATGTCCTTTATTCCTGACATTGTCCATGAAGGTGATCTTCATGTGGCTAACTCATTGGTTTCCGTTACCGGCATGATCGCCTTTGTGATGGGGGCATTGTTGGGGGGATTGCTTGTCGAATGGCATGGTCCCAAAGGTGGATTTTTGTGGGACGCGGCGTCCTTTTTTGTTTCGGGATTAATGGTTTTCTCGATCACGCGTTTAAAAAGCGTTCAGATCAGCAAAGAAAAAGTGATCCATACGAGTAAGGAAATGCTCTCAATCCACCGCTCGGTTTTTAACGAGGTGAAAGATGGAGTCAAGTACATCATTGAGAAGAAAGAAATATTGTTTATCATTTATGTCATGACCATCTTGTTTATGGCGGCGGGATCGATCTACGTGGTCATTATTGTCTTTATTCAGGAGACATTTAAAACAGTGACGAAAGACTTGGGATATTTGGCCGTAGCGCTGGGTGTGGGATTGTTTTTGGGAAGTATGGCGTATGCCAAATGGGGTAAGAAGGTGTCGCGATTTCAGTCTATCTTTTTTTGTCTCATCTTGGGTGGAATAATGATGGCGATTTTTGCGTTTGTGGTGGCTACCTCACAAAACCGCTGGGTGGGGATGGCCCTGGCCGGCATTTTAGGAATTGTCGTTGGGCCCATTGTTATTGCTTCCAACACGATCGTGCATTATGTATGTTCGGCGCAAATGCGGGGCAAAGTTTTTGCGAGTCTGGAATTTGTCATGCACTTGGCTTTTCTTGTGGCGATGTTTGTCAGTTCATTTTTGTCAAGGCACGTGGCACGCATGTGGATCTTGATCGGTATTGGCATTGTCTTTTGCATCGTCGGACTCTTGGGGCTTTTTAAATATAAAGATGATAAGGACGTAAATCAGCAACCGGCAGCATGATAAAAGAGAGGT
>JAEUSC010000498.1 GCA_016789035.1 Candidatus Omnitrophota bacterium | reverse complement strand
CACCCAGAACAGCTTTTCTGGAAACATATGCCAAGGGAGACTGCACAACGGCCACTCTCGCCGAGAGATGTTCTAACTTCTCAAAAACCGCGATCCTGCGGTTTATTTTGCCAACGTGTCCGATCGTCACAACAAAGAATTTTCCGGTGCGGACAAACTTTTCTAATTCCTCATCGGTCCCCACCACCTGATATCCCTGCACCTCTTGGCCGACTTTTTTAGCCACATCAACAACTCCTACAATCTTAAAGTGGTCCTGCGACTCTATGACATCAATGCAGGACACACAGTGCCCGCCGCCACCGATTAGAATCAATTCATTCTGAAGCATCTTAGAAGACCTTTTTAATTTGTTGGCACACATAATGGATATCTTTTTCCGAGTTGACCGTTGAAGCCGGCAAACACAGACCCCTTTCATAAATATCGTAGGAATGGGGCAAAGCCCCTCTCTTGTAAGCCTTGAGATACGGAAATTCACTGGCAGGCATAAACACCCGACGTGTTTGAACACCCGCCGATTTCAGGGTTGATTGAAGCGTTTCGACATCTGATCTATTGGGGACAGTCAGGCAGTTGAGCCAATAGGAACTTTGGGCGGTGGGATACTGTTTCTGAAACTGAATACCCCCCAAGGCTTCGAGATTCTTTCTGTAAATGTCAGAAAACATTTTCTTTTTGCGTGTGAACTGGCTCAATCTTCTTAACTGGGCAATGCCAAGGGCTGCTTCAACATTGGTCATACGATAATTAAATCCCAGCTCACCATGGTAATATCCCCGGCTTATATCACGCGCTTGATTAACGAGAAATTTGATGTGTTTTAGCCTCGTTGCGTCGTTTCCTACCACCATTCCCCCGCCTCCGGTCGTGATCACCTTATTGCCGTTGAAGCTGAAGCACCCCAAATCTCCCCACGTACCCGTTTGGCGCTCCGCAATAAATGCCCCCAGGCTTTCTGTGGCATCTTCGATCACAGCAAGATCATAGCGGCGAGCCACACGCATGATAGCGGGCATATTGCAGGGATTTCCGTAAAGATGGACGGGCAGCACCGCTTTCGTTTTTTTCGTCATCAAACCTTCAATGTCTTTAGGATTGATCGTCCAAGTTTCGGGATCGACATCCGCAAAAACAGGCTTGGCCCCCACGTAAAGGATCGGGTTGATTGTTGCTACAAAGGTCAGCGCAGGAACAATAACTTCATCACCTTTGCCTATCCCAAGTTCGTGCAACGCCACATGCAGAGCACCCGTCCCACTCTGGACAGCCGTTGCATGCGGAGCCTGGACACATTTAGCAAACGCCATTTCAAATTCATCAACAAAAGGTCCGATGGTTGAAACATAACCGCTATCAACGGCGCGGGAAAGATACTTTTTTTCCAATGCGCCGACGTTCGGCGCGTCCAAATAAATTTCTCGTTTCATGTTTTCCTACCACGGAATAATTTCAGGGCCCGGTCAAAATCACTACGCTCATCAATATCAACGGACACCGATTCATCCATCACAAACGGAATTGTGCGTAACGAATAAAAGCTTCCCCGGCGAATGACGGAAACCGGCGCCAAATAAATGAGCCCGTTGGGCAAATAATAAGAAGGAATATTCTGGCGACGGCGCTTTTGTCCTTTGATGTCAAAACAATAATCTATATAGCCGGAGCGCTTCTGCTCCATGAGCCATCCCGCCTTAAATGGCGCCTGCGTAACGGAAACGAGTGTGTCGTTGACCGTCTTTCGTTGTTTAAAGTAAAACTCTATGGCTTGATCGATATGTTGCGTCGTCCTTAACGGAGCTGTCGGCTGAAGAAGAAGAATGTAATCATACACCTGCTTTTCATGTTTCTTAAACCAGTCGAGTGCATGCCGTAAGGCATCTTCGATCAGGGCCTGGTCCGTAGCAAACGCGGCCGGACGCAAAAACGGAACGTCGGCCCCTGACTTCCTGGCGGCACGTGCAATGTTCTCCCCGTCGGTGGAGACCAGTGTGCGGTCAATATAATCGGAGTTAAGCGAGGAAACAACCGTCCAATGGATTAAGGGCTTACCCGCAAACGGAAGAATGTTTTTATCCTTCAGGCCCTTGGAACCGGAACGGGCACCGATAAACGATAAGATCCTTTGATTTTCAAACACAATTATCCTTGGACGCTGACAGGCGCTTCTTCAATGGGCGCCTGTACTTTTTTCTTAACAATATTAAACGATTCCTTTGCCTGAACAAGCGGGCTGATGAGCGCATCCGCTCCTCCCCAGTGTTTCTCGGTGAGGTCAAGAAGTCGCATATTGCGCGACATGACAATCTGCTGTAGACCTAAAAGTTGTACCGGCGAGAATTTGTGAGAAATGACCGCCGAAATGCTGGATGCATCCCCGAGTTCCTTGATAAATGCCTCAAGATCACCGCTGTACTGTTGCAAAATTGAATCACGGTAGGTGTAATACCATTCAGACCCGGGATAAGGTGTTGCAAAATGCGGTTTGCAATGAATCCCGAGTTTGATAAGCCATTCGATTGTCGTTCGAACGCTTTGAAATGTTTCAAGGGGAAATCCGATGATGATATTGGGAATGGGAATAATCTTGGATTCCATGCACGTTTGAACAGCCTGAATATTGTGTTTCTGATTAACACCTTTACCCAGATTTTTTAAGATCGTGGGATCAAATGATTCAATACCGTACACAAGATGTGAACATCCGGCTTTATACATCAAATCGAGAATTTCCTTATTGGCCAGGCTGGCGTGACTTGTACCGGACCAAAAAACTCCTCCCGTATTTTTTTCATCCGGTGTTCCATCCCGACGAGAATGCGGCTGCAGACCTTCCTTGATCCACAACTCGCAGAGCTCGCGCAACCACGTGCGGCTGCTGGCAACGTCCATGGTCATCAAATTCTCATCAATAAAACTTATGAAATCGACCTGATAACGCTCAACAAGCGCCTTGACCATCTTGATCACATACTCGGGCGTATGATATCGGATATTGCGTCCGTATGTGAACCGAACATCATTATTTCCGTTCTCATCCTTCTCGACAACCATGTCACCTGTGATGCCCAAGTGAAAACAAAATTTACAAACCATGCCACAACCCAAACTGGCGCCCACGTCAATACGCCGTTTGGAGGCAAAAGAGGCCTCACTGTAAAGCAGTTGAGAATTTTTGAAATAAATTTCAAGCGGCAAAAGATCCCACGCCGGGTAAGGAAGCGTGTCAAGATCGTGAATATTCGGACGCACTCCGTTAATTACGATCTTACCTTCCTTGGTCCGGTGACAAACACCCAGCGTTTTTGAAAAATCAAAGTTATTATTATCAATCATGGCGAGGACTTCCGGCCATGTTACATAAGCTTCACCGATAACACCCAAATCAATTTCCGGGAGCCAAGTCATAATATCCTTGGGCATGCTGGTGAGGAATCCGCCGCCGGCAATGATAAATGCTTTCGGTGCAACACGACGCGCAATTTTCACGGTATTCTTAATCGAATTATATGCGGTTGTCAGCCCCCCTATGGCAATCACGTCCCATTCATCGGCAACACAGACCTGCGCCATTACCTCGGGACCTTTTCGCCATGCGTTCTCGTCATAAATTTGAACAAGATGCCCCTTTTCGACGGCAATAGCGGCCAATTCACTGATACCGTAAGGAATATGCTTCGGAACATCCTCTTCGCGGATCACCGGATTAATCATCAAAACTTTAGCCATCTGGGCCTCCTTATTTGTGACGAGATAAAAAACTATCCAAGGTTACACACGGCAGATTATCAGC
>JAEUSC010000479.1 GCA_016789035.1 Candidatus Omnitrophota bacterium | reverse complement strand
TTCGTTGCTCTCAAAGTTCTGACCGTTTTTGAAAGCAAATAACTGAAAATCATACTTTTCACCTGATTTTTTCTCGCTTTCATCTTGTATCTTTGCTAGCAATAGCCTTGTGAGTGAAGCAAAGATTTCATTGTCATCGGTTCCACCGCCTCCCCAGAGGACGTTATGTAAGTTCTTTCTGAGGCTATTTAATTGCTCATGTGAAAAATTTGTTTCTAAATCCTTATTTCCGTTCTTAATGTATGGTTCTTTTTGGGGTAGTCCGTATCTTTCCGGAAGTTTATCGGCAAAATTAAGTATTTCTTTCCACGAATCAAAAGAAGGGAATTTTTCATAGTCAATTAAGATGCATTTATCTTTGATCACATCCTTTACCACCTCTATTGTATAAAGTACAAGATACTTTACATTCTTGCCTTGACCCTTTTCTTGCGAAGCAAGGTTGAAAAGCTGTTTCTCAATGATTTCATCCTTATCTTTCTCAAAATCCTGGGGACTTTTGAGCTCAATGTATAAGAAGGCGTTCCCGTGTTCATCTTTTACAATTATGTCTATTCGTGGCTTATTTACTTTAGGTCGTCCAATATCGTATTCTTGTTCGATCTCGATATTCTCTAGTTTGTATCCAAGTTCATTGACAAGTTTTGCAAGAATATAAGCACGAACCGTTTCCTCCTCTCCTCGGAACTTATCAATCTTCCAGCCCTTAATGTCTTTGGAATATTGGACTTTTTTATTATCAAAGTCGAAGACTTCAACCGCTTTAATCTTCTGCTTTTTAAGGTAATTTAGAACTACAGCATTATTCATAGAGTTCCTTTAATAGTTTTCTTATATGGAAGATTTGAATTTTGCTTGGTTTATTCTTGCCATTAAGCCATCTGTTTACTGTTGAGAAGGCAACCCCGAGGCGTTTTGCTAATTCTTCTTGGGTCATTCGATTTTCGAGACGGTAGGTTTCTAATTGTTTAATGAGGTTGGGGGGCATATATAGCATCTTATAGCAAGTTGAATTTAAGTCAATGTGCTTTTCGGATATTCTTTAAGGCTGAGGGGACGCAATTCTCTAATTGCTTTTTCGATAGTCTTTAAAGGGGCGAAGGCTGTATCGGAAAATTGATGGCGTTCAAGATCATTCTTGATCCGAGGCCAGTTATGAATTCCATAGTGCTTAATGGTTTCTCGAAATTCCCGAATCCCCAGTTCATTAATGAGCCTTTTGACTGCATAAATTTGAAGCATCTTGCGTAACTTTGTCTTAGGGTTATTGATTTTAAAATTACTTATGAAATCTCGACTGCTTTCCGGTTTGTATGATAACGAAGAATATCCTTTTTTGATTTCATTGTGATAATGCATTAAGACGCTCTGAGCAATATGAGCCTTAAAAAGTCCTGAGAAGGTGAGAGGGCTGGGTATTTTTAATTTGTCTAGAATCTGCCGGATCTTTACCTGCTTATTCAATCTAATCTCTATTCTGAGCACTTCAAAGGGTTTCTTGGGCTTGAATTTGTTAAACAGTTCAAGTTGTATGGTATTGTCGTTCTCAATAGCCCTTTTTTCGCTTGTTTTGGCTTTCTGCAGGTCTTTTCGCTTGTCATAGAAGGATATTTCAAAGGAATTTGTGCGAAACCTCAATGAATGGCCTTCATTGCGAAAATCGGTTTGGTTAAGATCGAGGCGTTTATTCAGGTCAATTTTTCTGAGTTCTTCAAGTATCATCGAAGGAGTTGAATAGTCCGTTAAAGGAATGTTTTTCGAGTAGTGAACGGATGAGACTGGAGCGTTTCTTATCATTTCTGGGGCTATGACGACGCCCATGTCATAAATAGCACGGTAGAGCTTGGTGACGGCCTCTTCAAAGTGGCTGTTGTCAACCTCATCAAAGTTATTACCGAAGATCAGTTTGGGGATTGAAAATTCAATTCTCATTGTTGTTATGTATGATCCCGTTCCCATGCGTCTGATAACCGTTAAACGTGGTTTGTAAATGCCTTTGGACAATTCGTCAGCGGTTGGATTCTGGACGCATTTCATTAAATTATTCCTTCCCATGCGATAAAACGGTTGTTCATAGAGCCCCCGGGTTGATGGGGTAAATCTGCTATGATCGGAAATCTGAAATTCTGTATGGTTGAGTGTTAAAACAATCGTGTCGATCATTTCGGTTCATTACTTTTTCGAGTTCGTCTATAACTGCTTTTTCAATGCTTTGAGCGAAATTTTTTTCAATGGGGTGAAAGAGGTTAATGTCTCTGGTTCCCAGTTTTTTTGTGGGAAAAACAAGCCTATAACCGCCCTGAGGGCGTGTCATAACAGCGATTGAGCCAAGATAAAGGCAACCATCCAAAAGAAGGCTGGCAAAGGCCACAATGCCGTTCTGGGGTTTAATCGGGGTTATTTGTATCTCTGTGATTTGGTGGTTCATGGGATTTCATTAAGTCCTTATCAATCTCAATTAGTAGTTCAAACAATGCAAAAAGAGCGGTCTGAGATTCATTGATTTCTTGGTCGTTCGGGGTGCTTTCAGGTGTCCCAAAGTGCTTACGTAAGGCATTATTGATTTCGCTCTTCTTCATCGAGCGTCAGATTAACACGTGTTGTGAATGTCTTCAGCGTGGCGGGTATCAAGGGGGATGAAAAGGTGCAAAGGGGAAAGAACAGGGGCTAAATCGGTTTTTGTATGACTTTAAGAGGCGGAATTCCGAGCTTTTCAAACTGAGATTGTGTGATTGGGTTGCGAAAAAGGATGGTATTTTTGGATATATGGAAGAATGTTTTCTTTAAATCTTTCCCAAAGCCAAGATTATCAACAATTTTGTGAAAATCTTTCTTAATATCTTTGTTAATTTCTGTTTCAATATTTGCCCTTAGGACTTCTTTGTTGGGATTTCGTAGTAAGTAAGCAAAAACCTCGGCATTTTCACTGTCCAAATTGGGCTTTGAGAGTATTACAAGGTCATTTAGGATTACTTCATAGTTCATGGAAAATGATATCTGATAAAGAATCTGATCTGGATCGTTGGTGCTTGAGGGTTTGACTTTTTGGGTTTCTGTGTGTTTTGTTTTCGTTTTTTGATAAAGTTGTTTTATTTCTTCAACAAATGGCATAAAACGTTCAAAGTTAATTACGACATTTATTTCGTAGATTTCCCCTAGTCCGACCTTCTTTTCTGAAAAGTTGAGAAGTATTGATTTGTCATATAAGAATTTTAAGCTGTCCTGTTGACTATATTGGGCGGTTATTGTGATGTTCGGGGAGTTAACTAGTTGAAATTTATCGTCAAATTTACAAACTAAATTGTGAATTTTCTGCATATTGGCTTCGGAAAGGTCTTCTATCTTGCGGTTAAGCTTTGCTTGATATGAATTTAGCCAATTTGGAAAATAAGGATGAATTATAAATAGGAAATCAAATTTCTTAAGCAAATCTTCTTCGTTTTGGGGGATGAGTATCTTTTCGCCAGTAGTTTTGCTGACTTCCCAAGCTTCTATGATTCTGCCTTCTTTGTAAATTTTAGACGGACGTAATACCTGAATTATTTGTTCAGTGAATTCTAGGTAATCAAGGGCTTGAGATAATTCGTGTTTGGTGATTTTCTTGGAAAGTCTTGGCTCGGATTTTAACGAAATACCTGTATAAGGGGCAAATGGTCGAGGAGCGTCGAATTTGTGTTTAATTAAATTTACTATTAGAGTAATTTTTTCTTGGAATGTCATGTTCGTTACTTTTTCATTTTAAATATTTTGCAAATTATAACATATAATAACAGCAATCATAAATAACAGATTTTTGGTAAATTAGGAGTTAGTCATGTTTTCAAGAATTATTGTCACAGGGTTCTTAGTTTTATTTCTAAGTGTGCCAGTAATGGCAAGTGAGCAGGTGGATGAGGCTAATGCAACTTTTACCTTCAAGGGAGAGCCGATTCATCCGTTTCTTTTGGGGAAATTTCTAAATTGGATGTCAGATTATAGGCCACCGATCGTAAAAACCGTGGATGTTTCAGCGTCTTATAGCACTAATGAATTTCAAACCGAAGAAATTAAAAGGCAGGAAAATAGCTGGTATTTTGCGGAGCGTAGCGAAAATGACCGAAACTATGAATCAATGAGCTATAAATGGTATGGCAAAATGACCAATGGTGTCCATGTTGTTGAGATAAGTGAAAATGGCGGAGGATCAGGGCATTTTTTGGGATTGTTATTTTTAAGGTTTTCGGAGGGGGAAATATTTTGGGATGAGGTAAAACAAAAGCAGTTATTAATGACGATTGTGGGAACATACTGAACTGACCCCGGTTTGACGGACACGCGAATTCGTGGACAATAGTATCCACGATGGAGGTGTCCAATGTCAAGGCATACAAAAGAGTTTAAGTTGGAAGCGATCAGGATGCTGAACGCAAAAGAAAAGCCGGTCGCCGAGATCGCCCGGGAGCTGGGCGTGAAGCGGACGCTACTTTATCGGTGGCGCGATGAACAGAAGGCCAAGCAGGATGAGGCCTTTGATGGAAAAACTGGGCCACGGACCAAGAAGCGCAGCGAGTTGGAGCAGCTGAGAAAAGAGAACCAAAGTCTTAAAGAGGATCTGGCGATCCTAAAAAAAGCGGCCGCGTACTTTGCCAGGGACCTCAAGTAAAGTACGCGTTCATCAAGGAACATCGTTGGGAGTACGAGGTCCGCAGGTTGTGCCGGAATCTTGGCGTGAGTTCCAGTGGATATTACGGCTGGTTGAACAGAAAAACCAGCGACCGGTCACAAAAGAACGAGCAGTTATTGATCGAGATACGTCGAGTCCATTATGAGTTCAGACAGGCGTATGGTGCGATCAAGATCTGGCGGGAGTTGAAGTCGCAGGGATTGGATTGCGGAAAGAACCGGGTTGCGCGTCTGCGGAAGGTCAACGGGATAGAAACAAAACGCAGACGGCGGTTCAAGCTGACGACCAAGTCGAAGAGGACGCAGAGAATAGCTCCCAATATCGTTGATCGATGTTTTAAGACAGCGGAACCTAATCGGGTATGGTGCGGAGATGTGACATATATAGCAACGCGGACCGGTTGGTTGTATTTGGCGATTATGATAGATCTGTTCTCGCGAAAGGTCATCGGATGGTCGATGTCGGAGGAAAACAACAAACAATTAGTGCTCAATGCCCTGGATATGGCGATCGCCGCAAGAAAGCCGCCGGCGGGCGTGGTGCATCATACGGATCGGGGCTCTTTGTATGCGTCCGACGAGTATGTGGCCAAACTTGGCTTGAACCGGATGATACAAAGTATGAGCAGAAAGGGCGATTGCTGGGACAATGCGGTGGCGGAAAGTTTTTTCGGCACATTAAGGAATGAATTGATCCTGGGCAAGCCGTTTGGATCACGCGAAGAGGCGCGAGGTGAGGTCTTCTCGTATATCGAGATATTTTATAACAGAAAACGGATGCATCGGACGCTGGGATACAAAACGCCAGCGATGTTCGAGCAAAGTGTAACCTGAATAACCCGTCCGTTAAATCGGGGTTAGTCCA
>JAEUSC010000456.1 GCA_016789035.1 Candidatus Omnitrophota bacterium | reverse complement strand
CGTAAATCTCAACTTTATTTTGGTCTTTTAAGCCAGTGTATTGACCAACAGTTTCCGGTATTACTTGGAATGTTCCATCCAAATTAGATATAAATGAGCAATTAGGAGCCGCCCCGTATCTGGCCAAATCCCCAAATACCCACTTGCCGTTTATTGTTCTCCCTCTAAACTTAATCTCTCTCATCCTTCTCCTTGCTTTAAATTAACGGTTGCCGTCAGGACTCGCACCTGATTTTCCCCGGTGTCTTACTTTCCATTGACCTCATTTCAGAAAGGAATTGCACCTTTAAATCCCGGGTACTTTACCATCTGTTACTCTATCGTTTTCTCTTGAACGCCACAGCAACCGAATCCTCACTCCAGTCCTGTTCCTAAATCAGCATCAATCATGTTTTTAAGTTCCTGAACCCATATCGGTTTATAGCCACGATTTTCTAATTCCTTTTTTAATTCATCGTCAGTAAACTTACTAAGAACGCTATCCTTAGTTGCAAACATTGGCTCTGCAAAATTATCAGTTGTTTCATTCATTCCGTTTTCCTTTCTGTCTAACAGACAAATCACTTCTTAACCAGCCATTTTTCTATTGAGGCGGAGAGGGCGTAGGATAAATATCCAACATTTGATTTTATAACTTCTGTATTTCCTGTGTTGATGTTCCTGCCTACCCACTCCAATCTTTTGTCTGCATCTTTATCAGCTTCTAATAATATCTTTACAACAGCCTCCACATCAACCCCAACCTCGCTATCGCCGAGGAGGTCGATGGTTTGGTTTCTTGAGCGTACTTCATCGCTGGATTCCGAGTTCCCACAGATACAAAACATGCCAGTACACGTACACTCCAACTTCTCCGGCATCAGATCTTTAATGTCTTTTAGTTTCATGGCTTCCTTTCTATCCCCAATCTTCCCCATCAGCTACGCTTGTCATACTGCTCTTGGTTTGTTTTCTCATGCGTCCTTAACCTAATATTCGTACTGACATTTTTCTTCGTTGATATCATCCCAAAGACTGCTCATTAATTTCTTGAAATCAAAATCGCTAACTTGATTGGGGAACATATCTAGTTTTAATTGTCGAATTATTGAAAGGGCGCAAACTGGACAACCGCAAACATCTTCCATTAACTTCTTACCGTCATAAATATTGGCTGGAATGCTTAAAACTTGGTCATAATTCGACTTGATTGGCTTTTCTTCTTTCCATTTGTTGATTAATTCAGGCAGATCATTTTTAGATTCTAGGATTCCACAAAATCGGCAAATCCTATTAATATTCATCGTGCAGGATGATTCATGCCTAATCATGTGGCCTTTTGAAAGTCCCTTTTTCTTGCAAAATTCGCAGTAATAAACTTTCTTTAATATCTCTTTCATTCTGCTCCCTAAACAAAACTGTACTGGTTATTGAATCCCTTGTTGCGGTCAGTAAAGATCATCATTTGATCACAGACCGGGCAGTAAACGATGGTTTGTGCAAACAAGGCGCCGGTTAATACCCACATCCTTGGTTGATGCATACTGTGTTCCATGTTCCAGAAGGCGTATATAAGGTTCAAACGGGCCTCAATGTTTTTCGTTCCAAGAGTCAATATCATTTAAAACTTCTTTCCCATGGCCGAATCAATCTCAGCCTCTGTGTAATCTCTGGTTATTAAGTGATCCTTAATCTTTTGGTCATTCCATTGAAGATCACGAAGGTTTTGAATTTCTTCCGATGAAATCGGAGGTTTTTCGGGGGGGGTATTTTCTTTATTTCTTTCTTTATTTCTTTCTTTATTTATAGCATTGCATTTGCTATGCGCTGGCAATGCGTTCGCATCAACATTTGATTTTTTGGAACCCCATCTTTTTCCAGCACTTAGACGCGCTTTTTCACTCTTTTCGATGCGTTCCGCGATGTTCTTTTTTA
>JAEUSC010000431.1 GCA_016789035.1 Candidatus Omnitrophota bacterium | reverse complement strand
AAGGCATAGACATTCGAGGCGACGGCGGTTATGTGATTGCGCCGCCAAGTGTCATTGAAGGCAAACCTTATGCATGGGAGGCATCACACGACCCCGATGAAACGATGATCGTTGATGCACCCGACTGGCTTATTGAATTGCTCAATGAAAAACAACAGACCGTCGATTTGTCGGATGAAGGCGCAAAGATTACGGAGAATCGCAACGACACTCTAATGCACATGGGTGTCAAGATGCGCAAGATGGGTTTGGAGTATCAGCAAATCGAAATGATGCTTCAAACCATTAACCAGAACCGATGCTCACCGGTTTTACCCAAAAAAGAAGTGTCAGCGATTGCTAAGAGCGTTTCACGTTACGGTGTCGAAAACAGAACGAAATATGATGACCCGCTTACCGACGTGTGGAACGCCAAGATGTTTTTTGAGAAGTACGGTGATGATATCAAATATTGCGACGCTTTGGGCGGCTGGTTTATTTGGGATGGGACGCGCTGGAAAAAGGACGATACATTTCAGATTTTACGGCTGGCTAAGAACACCGTTAAACAAATGTACCAGATGGCCAAGGTTAACAGTGACAAGTTTCTATTTAAGCATGCCGTTAAATGTGAGGGCGAGTCGCGCCTTAAGGCAATGATCAGCCTTGTCAGAAGCGAGGACAAGGTTGCGGTCGTAAACGATCAATTCGACAGCGATGTGTTTTTGCTTAATTGTTTAAACGGCACGTTGAATCTTCAGACAGGTGAATTAAAGCCGCCATGCAAAGAGGATTACATTACTCGTCGTGTCGAACTTAATTACAACAAGACGGCTGATTGTCCGGAGTGGCGGCGATTCTTGATGACGATATTTCAGGGTGATTTACAGCTCATTGAGTTTATGCAAAAGGCTGTCGGTTATTCGTTGTCAGGATCAATCAAAGAGCAGTGCATTTTTATTCTTTATGGCGTTGGAATGAACGGTAAGTCTACGTTCTTAAAACACATTTTTAGAATGCTGGGCGACTATGCGCTTAACACCCCAGCATCGACATTGATGGAGAAGTACAACGATTCTATTCCCAATGATGTTGCGAGACTTAAGGGCATGCGTTTCGTCACTGCACTTGAGTCTGGCAAATCGAAGGCCATGGCAGAGGCACAGATCAAACAGTTAACAGGCGATGACCCTATATCAGCGCGGTTTCTGCATAGGGAGTATTTCGATTTCTTTGCTACGTTCAAAATCTTCTTTGCTACAAATCATAAACCCAACATATCGGGAACGGACAAAGGTATTTGGCGACGCATTATCACTATCCCTTTTGAAAAGGTCATTGCCGCTAAAGAGCGCGATGGTCACTTAGACGAAAAATTGGTGCGTGAGTATGAGGGCATCTTGAATTGGGCCATTGAAGGATTCCGGTTGTGGCAAGCGCATGGTTTAGGTAGGCCGGACAAGGTAACTGCGGCCACCAATGAATATCAGGAGGAATCCGATTTAATCGGTGGTTATTTGGATGAGCGGTGTGTGATTGGCCCAGATTATAAAGTGCAGGCGAGTTTGATTCTTAAGGATGTCCAGCAATGGGGTAAGGATAACGGGCTTCGATACGTCAATCGAAACGAGTTTATTGACTACATGAAGAAGCGCGGGTTTGTGAAAGACAAGCTGACTTCCGGTGGAGATCGTGGAAATATTTTTTGGTTCGGTATTGGCTTAAAGGCAAGCGACAACCAAAACAGGGGAGAAAGTGGAGAAGTTTTTAGTGAAGTTTCTGAAAAAAGGCCGTTTTAAGTGGAGAAAGAGGAGATTTGTGGAGGTTTTAAAACGCATGTTCCACGACAAAACAATAGCAGTATCAATGGTTTAGACAAAGTGTGGAGATAGTGGAGAAATGTTTTCTCCTATATACATAAGCAGTAAAAAAAAATAAATGAATATATATGGGAAATTCCCGGGACAAATTCTCCTCCACTTTCTCCACGCAGGGGGTATATGGACAAGTTCGATAGTTTTAAGGTTTTGTACAAAAAGTTTGTTGATGGCACGCGCTGGATAAACGAGCGCATGGCTAAAGGCATCAATGTGGATCAGGACAAAGAGGACTTTAAACGTACGGTCGTTGAACCCATGGACGCCATGTGGGCAGAGTTCAGCGATGAGGACAAGGACTACTGGACTAGGGTAAGCGATGCGGTACGCATCTTTAATGGGAAGGTTGTTTAGATGGAGAAGATATTTCCTTGTGTGTTGATCGTGTTGGATGTGTTGGCCGCATGCGTCTATGGATGGCAAGGCGATGTAAGGCATGCAGTTTATTGGTTGAGTGCGGGGGTGCTGACCGTATGCGTAACGTTTTAATAAAAAAATATTTTGGGTCCTTCTGGGGCGGGTGCCGGGTGCGGGTCGGGCGAGGCGCAGACGGTCAGTGATACAAAATTTTAAAAATGTCATGTCGTGGTCGTAAGTGAATTTACCCGTCGGGCTTTTCCCGTCGGTAAAACAGGAGGTTTTAGATGTCAATTATCAATGTAAAGCCGGACATTCAAGATGTCCGATTGTCCGAAATTAAACCGGCGCCCTATAACCCAAGAGAGATAGCCCCGGAGTCATTGGCAGGGTTGCGTCAGTCATTAGAAAAGTTCGGAATGGTGGATTTGTTGGTGGTTAACAAACGCAACATGCACATCATATCCGGTCACCAGCGTTTCAAGATTTTACAGGAAGCGGGAGTTGATAGCGTTACGGCGATTATGGTTGATGTTGATGTGGTATCCGAACTGGCGATGAACGTCACTCTTAATTCGCAGGAGATTACCGGCCGTTGGACAGCGGCATTGGTGCCATTGTTGGAACGGTTAAGGACTGAAAACGCCGATGATTATCTTGTCCTTCGCATGAAAGAGTTGCGGGATGAAGTAGCAGATTTTGAAGTTGAGAAAACTGGAAAGACTTTACCGGATGATGTTCCTGCCGCTCCTAAAGAGGCCATTACCAAATTCGGTGATTTATGGATTCTTGGAGATCATCGATTGCTTTGTGGTGATTCAACAAATGAGGAAGACGTGGCGCGTCTTATGGATGGGCAGAAGGCAAAGCTGTTTGCAACGGATCCACCGTATTGTGTTGATTACACCGGTGCTGATCGCCCTAATGGTGGGAAGGATTGGTCAAATGTTTATCGCGAGGTAGACATCCCTGATGCGGTTGATTTCATGAGAAAGTTTTATACCGCTGGCATTAAGCATATTGAAGCAGGGACAGCTATGTATTTGTGGCATGCCTCTAAGCGGCGCACGGATATTGAGGGTGTATGCAAAGAGTTGGGAATTCTAATCCATCAAGAGATTGTTTGGGTTAAGCCATGCGTAATTTTGACATATTCGTTTTATTCATGGCGGCATGAACCTTGCCTATTGATGTGGATCAAAGGAAGCAAGCCCGATTATAAGCCGAAGAATAAATCCATTGGAAGTGTTTGGACGGTTGATTATTTGAAATCAGGCGACCCTTCAACGCCCGAGTATTACACCGACCTTTGGGAGTTGGACTGGGAAGGCAAAAAGCGTAACCCCGGTCTTGATCATCCAACCGTTAAGCCAACCGAGGTTTTTGCAATTCCGATGCGTGTTCATACGACACCCGGAGATATTTGCTATGAGCCGTTTAGCGGTTCGGGAACGCAGATTATCGCGGGTGAGCGGTTAAATCGCCGGGTATTTGCTATGGAATTAGAACCGATCTTTTGCGACGTAGCAGTTAAGCGGTGGGAAGAATTTACTGGCAAGAAGGCAGTTTTGGCAAATGGCTGAACAAAAACAAAACTTAGCGGAGATTGCCCGTAAAAAAAGACATCTGCATTTGATTGAGAAAATGCACAGCGGCAAGGCTTTGACTAAGCCGGAGATTATCGAACTTGAGCAATTTGAAGCCGAGCCTTTAGCGCCAACGGTTGTCAAAACCATGGAGGAAGTTGCCAAAGTCATGGATGTGTCATATCGAACTGTCCAGCGGTGGAAGCAAGACGGTATGCCCACAACTCAAGATGGTTTTTATGATCTCGAAGAAATTAAGACATGGCATGCTTCGCGGAACGAAAAAGATAAAACCGAGTTGCAAGAAAGCAAAGAATATTGGGATGAGAAAATTCGGCGGTATAAAGCGACTTTACTGGAATTGGA
>JAEUSC010000367.1 GCA_016789035.1 Candidatus Omnitrophota bacterium | reverse complement strand
CGCAGATGAATCGTATTGACCCTGGCTGGTGACCATCCCGGTCGCCATGTTATCGAACCAGACATTCACATATTCTTTTTTCAAATTATCGTAACCCAGAATGGAACGACCTTCAAACGGCTGGCCCATGGTGGTCCCGTTAAATGTCTGCTCAAGAAACCGTCCGTTCATGATGACCTTTGCGTCGCTCGTTCCCTGCGAAACTTCAGGTGCGCCGGAGGGGTCCATCCAGAAACTGACCTGAGCTGTCCAGCGTCCTTCGAGCGTTTTAAGAAAGGCGTGATGCTCATTGGTGGTGGAATACGCCATCATCTTCTGGTGCATGGCCTGCTCTTGCTCCGAGGCCGGAGCCTCCTTTGCCGTCACCCCCGCATGAACAGCCAAAGCGCCGGTGGTAAGTCCAACTCCGAGGATAAATGCCGTTGCTAATTTTAATTTCATCTGATTCTCCTTATTTTTGAGGTGGTTTAACCGATGGGGAATTTGAAACCATGTTTCCGTAACGTTTTTTCATCACGTCCGGGTGCTTGGCCAGCATGTATTGGGAAAAACTCAGTTGAACAACGATCATAAATAGGACGAGCCCCGCGGAAAGCCAAAGAAAATTGATGTCCTTGGATTCCGGCTTTAAATCCGTCACTTTGGTTTCCGCCCATTTGTCTCCCAGGCGCTGACCATTCTCCGGATCCCTGAGCATCACCACATACTCAACCAACGGTACAATCGGAAGGATTAACAAAACATTGCGTTTGATCGTGTCCATCGCGGTGGCAGAATTTCCGTCAGAGCCAAGAACCAGGATCCCCACCACCCGCTTGCCCAGACTTTGCCCTCCCACGCAATCTTTAAACACCATTCCGAAAAGCCAAAACAGCAAATCAAAATCAACCAGAAAAAGGCCGAAGACACTCAGCCCGATCAGATCGAAAATGATATTATCAATGATAAAAGCGCAGACGCGTTTGTTCGCTCCGGGTTTGATAAATTCCATAAGTCCTCGATTGATAGTGAAATTAGGCCACGACGGCAATCTTAAATCCGCCGTAGCTCATGCGTTTGACATCAAACGGCATGTCTTTGGGATCGCACATTTCGTGCACGCGTTTGTCCTTCATGACTTTCTTATTGACGCTATTGCGGTGCGCCTTGGATTTGTAAACGATCCAGGCAAACACCACGGTCTCGCCGTCCTTGAGTTTTGTCAGCTTGGGAAAGGGCAGTCCGTACGGCACATTTAAATCATCGGCGATCGCCTCCCGGTATTCCAAGGCGCCATGTTCCTTCCATATTTTGCTCGCCTTGCGGGCCATGGCCAAATACTCAGAGACCCTCTTTTGAGGAAGAACCAAAACAAATCCGTCGACATAATTCATGATGACCTCCTGTGGGAAAACGGGACCCTTTATTTACCCTGCAGATGCTCATCCAAAAACAGCCGCGAGACCCTGCAACCTGCGATAGTGTGCCCACTCAAGCGTGTTGCGCACTTTCAAAAAATAAACAATCAACCCGCCTGCGGCGTCGTGTCCACTTTGAAATTCAGTTTGGTGATGGACTTGATCAAAAGCTCGCACTCATTGGTTTTCACAACGTAGCCATCGGCCCCGACCGACTGGGCCGTGCTCTCATCGTTGGCCTGCAAAAACTCTGCCATCAGGATGAGTTTGAATTTATGGCCGGTGGCACGAAGCTGACGGCAATACTCCAGCGTAGTGAGAAATTCATAATTCAAGTCGAAAATGACCAGCTCCGGCTGCTGACGACGGACCAATTCGATCGACTCTTTATTTTTGCCGTAGCCTCCCACCTTCTTAAACCCTTTGGCCCGCAGTTTGGCCTCAACATGGGCGCGCTCCTGCTGGTCGCGGTCAATGATGAAAATCGAACGGTTATAAAGCGCCTCCCACTCGTCCTTCGACATCGTGTCCGCTGATGTGGACGCGCCGGTCTTGATAAAATAATCCAATGCGTGGGCCTGCTTTGTGTATTGCGAGGCCGCCTGCTTGGTAATCGTATCTTTGCGGATCATTTCCGCCAGGCAGCGCTCCAGAGTATGCCCCTTGCCCTGGGGATCGGAATCGATCTGCGCGCGGATTTCTGTGAACGCATCGCGGTTGACAAGATTTTGAATCGCAACCGTCATGCACATGATTTCGGTGGCCAGCGCGCGACCTTCTCCCGCTTTCAGAGGAACCAGACATTGCGAAATGACAGCCAGAAGGTTTCCGGCCAGCTGGGCCAAAATCTGCTGACGGCGGTCCATCGGAAAAACGTCAATGATACGGTTGATCGTTTCAATGGCGTCCGAGGCGTGCACCGTGGTTAGAACCAGGTGACCGGTTTCGGCCGAGGTAATGGCCATGGCGATGGAATCCAGATCCCGCATTTCCCCGATAACCAGAACGTCCGGGTCCTGACGCAGCGCATATTTTAAGGCGTCATTAAAAGAATTAGTGTCTGACCCGACTTCCCGCTGCAGAACAACACTTTTTTGGGACTTGTGGTAATACTCAATGGGATCTTCGATCGTAATGATCTTGCACTTGCGGGTACGGTTAATCAAATCAACCATGTACGTTAAGGTGGTGGTTTTACCGCTGCCGGCGGTTCCGGAAATGATAATCAATCCCCGGCGTTTGGTGCACAGCTCATTAATGACCGGCGGAAGCGCGAGCTTTTCCATGCTGCTGATTTCAGCCGCCATAATACGGATGTTGGCCGCCAGCGCCCCTTCTCCGTAGCAGACGTTCACACGAAACTGATAGTTTTCATGGCTGCGATAGGAAAAATCCAGCTCTTTGGCCTTCTTAAGCGTGTCTCTTTGCTCCGGGGACAGCATACCCAAAATAAGATCATTCAGCTCAGTTTCATTCAAAGGCGGTGACGGCATGGGATTTAACTCCCCGAATACACGCAGATACGGCGGATGCCCCGCCAAAAAATGAATGTCAGAGGCCCTCTGTTTGAGCGCCTCATCTAAAATTCCTTTTATCTTCGATAAATCCATAACTCCTCCTCGAGATCACTATTAGCACAAATCGATTTTCATGGCCGTCTTCAAACCGCGACTTCCGGTCTTCCCAGGATGATTTCGCCCGGACTCAACAGACCCAACACTGTTCAACGGATGCCATAAGTATAAACCTAACCTGAACCTATTAACCAACCCGCCAAGAAAACCAGGATGCCGCCAACGATGACTTGAAATCCGGCTGACAGTAAGGGCGTATCCATATATTTCCAACGGATCAGAGAAATTGCCGCTAATTCAACAACCACGACCGCAATCGCAACCGTGGTGGCTACATAAAAATCTTTAATCAAATACGGCAGGGTGTGTCCGACCCCGCCTAATGTTGTCATGACTCCGCAGACAACTCCGCGCAGCCACGGAGTTCCCCGGCCGCTTAACTTTCCATCGTCGGACAAGGCCTCGGTAAATCCCATGCTGATGCCCGCTCCGACAGATGCAGCCATACCGACTTTAAAGGTCTCTAAGGAATGATTGGTGGCAAACGCCGCGGCAAAAAGAGGCGCTAGCGTGGAGACCGATCCGTCCATTAACCCGGCCAGACCGGGCTGGACAATCTGGAGGACAAATAACCGCCGCGCCACATGTTTCTC
>JAEUSC010000349.1 GCA_016789035.1 Candidatus Omnitrophota bacterium | reverse complement strand
CACCGATCCGTGATGAAAACGGTGTCATCATTGGAGCCTCTAAGATTGCCCGAGACATTACCCAGCGCAAGAAAGTAGAGAGGGACCTTAAAAATTTGACCGTAAATTTGGAAAAGCGGGTGGAGGAGCGCACACGCTTATTGGAAGAGCAGACCGACCGTCTGCGTCAGTTGGCCGTGGAATTGACAGAGGCAGAACAACGCGAGCGCCGGCGTCTGGCGGAAGTTCTTCATGATCATTTGCAGCAATATCTGGTGGCAGCCAAAATGCGTTTGCACCTGATGGAGCGCAGGCTCAACGGTTTTGTTGAGGGCATGCAGGAAGCCACTTCCTACATTGATCTGGCTATTGATGCGTCCCGTCAGTTGACTGCGGAATTGCGTCCGCCTGTTTTGTATGAAGGCGGATTAAGCGCGGCTTTGCATTTCTTGAGTCAGAAAATGGAAAAGCAGCATAAGTTTCGGGTCCATCTTTTTCTGGCTAAAGACATTGAGCCGAACACCGATTCGGTCAAGGTGATGATCTATCAGTGCGTGCAAGAGCTGCTATTTAACGCTGTTAAATATGCGCAAGCCAGTGAAGCGTTCGTGACGGTCATGAGGCGAGACAACCAATCGTTGCAAATCCTGGTTGAAGATACCGGCGTCGGGTTCGATGTTACAACCATCGGAAAAAAGAGGGACAAAGGCGGTTTTGGGTTGTTCAGTATCCGAGAGAGGATGCGCGCCCTCTCAGGCGAGTTTAATATTGAATCGACTCCGGGTGTGGGTTCGGTCTTTACGCTGATTGTTCCCGATATTATTCCTGTTGCTGAAACGGAAGAGATAAAATTGGAGACAAAAGGCTCCTCGGGGGCAGAGGCCCCTAAGACGACTGGTATTGTTGTGTTAGTTGCCGATGATCATCCCATTATCCGACAGTCCATTGCCAGTCTGCTTGTGTCTCAGGAGTTTATTAGAGAAGTGATCCAAGCCGATAATGGAGAAGATGCCGTGCGCAAAGCACAAAGCCGTCATCCGGACATTATCCTTATGGATATTAATATGCCCGGGATGAATGGTGTGGAAGCCACTCAAATTATTTCAGGCATGAGTAAAGCTTCTAAGGTGATTGGTCTTTCCGTACAGCCCGAAAGTGAAATGGGAGAGGCTATGAGACTGGCAGGCGCGGTCGATTACTTTAATAAAGGCGATGATGTTAATCACCTTATCGAGTCCATAAAAAAGTTTTCTTTTGATAGAGTTGATTGATAAGTTGTTATTTTGGAGTCGTTTATAAAATAATTTAATTTTAATCTTAAATTAATTTAGGATTTATATAATACCGACCTATGGACAATTCAGCTGTCAGGCCTGTCAAAGTCATTCTTGTTGATGATAATAAACGTATTCGTTCTCTGGTGCGCGAGGTTCTTCAGTTGGAAAGCAACATTGAAGTCTGCGACGAAGCTTCCAGTCTGAAAGACATATCCCTTTTGATTGAAAAGTGGCAGCCGCACATCCTTGTGATCGATA
>JAEUSC010000321.1 GCA_016789035.1 Candidatus Omnitrophota bacterium | reverse complement strand
AAGAAATATCCTTTGCATTGTCGTATTGTCTTTTGTTTTTTTCTTTGCGGGTAACGGAATCGTTGGATTGAGCCATCCCGATGAGGTTTTTTATGCGCAAACAGCCAAAGAAATGCTCCAGCGCCACGATTGGCTTGTCCCGTATTTGTTTAATGGGCCAAACTTTGAAAAACCCATTTTCAGTTATTGGCTGTTTATGATTGCTTTTTCTACATTTGGCGTCAACAGCTTTAGTGCACGTTTGTTTCCTTCCCTCTTTGCGCTCGTGGGAGTTTTGGCTGTTTATTTTTTGGGGAAGAAGGCTTTTCAGGAAGAAAAGAAAGGTCTTTATGCGGCCCTCATTTTAATGTCGTCGCTTTTATGGGTGGGATTGGGCCGGACGGTTTTTACGGACATGTTTTTTACGGTATGGATTGAGTTATCCTTGGTCAGCTTTTATTGGGGCTATCTGCAGCCGTCTCGAAAAACCATCGGGCTGGTTTTGTTTTGGTTATTTGCCGCTTTGGGGGTGTTAACCAAAGGTCTTTTGGGTGTTCTTATTCCTCTGGAGGTTGCGGTCCTTTTTTTAATGCTCCGGAAGGAATTAAGGTTTCTGGTCAGTCCCGGATTCGGTCTTGGCTTCTTTGTTTTTCTGGCTGTGGCGTTGCCGTGGTATGTCTACATTATTGAGAAATTCGGCTCATCGTTTATTCAGGAATTTTTTTATAACGATCATCTGCGGCGTCTTTTGGAGGCCGAACATAAAGGGAATGACAGGTGGTTTTTTTACCCTCTGAGTATCGTTGGGCTTTCGGCGCCGTGGGGATTGTTTGCAGTTATGGGCATTTTAACTGCGTTTCAAAAGATCCGACAGAACATTCAGCCTTTCTATCTTTTTTTGATGGTTTGGATGGTTGTTGTGTTTTGTGTCTTTCAGTCCGCACATTCTAAATTGGTGAGTTATATCTTTCCTTTGTTTCCCGCCTTGGCGCTGCTGTGTTCTGAGTATGTATTTCAGACCGTATTTAAACGGAATCAGCGCTGGATGTTTTTGATTTCTGCTCTGATCATCCCCGTTGCAGGAATCATCGCGGCGGTTCTGGCCATGACGGTTTATGCGCACCTTATTCCACCGCAAATGTCTTTAAAGCCTGCGCTTTGTTTTTTTCTGGCCCTTACAATCGGCATTTGTGCACTCTTAGTTAAAACGGATGGTGTTCTGACACGACTGGCGGTTGTGATTTTTCAGGTTCCGGTATTGCTGACGTTTGCGTTTTTGAATCACACAGCTTTTGAACGGTATGTAAGCGGCAAAGAAGCGGCCGAAGATCTGATGCGTATCGATCACAGCCACACGCCGGTTTTGTGTTCCAAGCTATATTTGCGTTCGACCCGGTTTTTTACAGACCGGGAAGTTGTTTTTTTGAATGTGAATGGCGGGGGGCGGTTTTTTAGTCCGCATCCGGTCAAAGAAGTACGATCCGCCAAAGATGTTCTGGCGGTGCTCAGGGAGTATCCGGTCATTCATGGCATTTGCAGCAAAAAAGATGTAAAGGCATTAGAACAGATTGCCGAGAAGGCTTTTACCGTTAAGGTTCTTGCCGTGGTCGCAGATGAGAATGTTGTTGAGCTGAAGTTGAGTGAGGCTTAATTCAGCGTCTTTAAGCTAAAGAGACTTCGATCGGGCGGAATAATCCGGCGGTAAAGTTGCCTATGAAAATCATTCGTCAAATCGCATTGTATTTTGCGGCGTCAGTGATGCTTGTGGCTGTGTGCGCAGGAATCATGTTTAACAGGATCCATGCGCTGAACGTTGCGCATCAAAGAATGGCTCAGGAGTGGAAGGAAATGAGAATCCTTGGCCGCTTCTTGGATGACGTCGAGAATTTGATCGGTTTGATTTCCGCCGATGAAAACCAAAGCCGTTTGAGTGACATCACGGTTGCCGGTTTAAAAAATCTTGTCCCTGCCCTGGAAGACCTTCGTGAAGAGTCCGTTCGTCCTGAAAGCTTTGAAGAACAGTCCCATATGATGGTTGAAAGAAAAGATTTTATATCGATCCAGCAGCAGTTTATGTCATTTGTCAGTGAGACGCAGCTTATGCAATTGAAGTCCGGACCCATTGCCGTGGAGGCCCGGTCGGATATTCTCAAGGAACTTGAGCTGCTTAAAAAATCCGCGGGAGATTTGCAGGACTTTTACATCGACCAAGTTGAAGCCGCCTCAGCCTATGCGCAGCGGGCGCGCCAGCAGATTTTCTATCAGATTATTATTGTATTGGTTGTCTTTCTGCTGTTGCTGGCCTTTGTGACAAGCTGGTTTATTCAGCTGGTCAAAAAAAGTACAGAGTCCATGATCAAACATGAGCAAGGGATGACGATCGGACTCCTGGCCCAAAGTCTGGCCCACGAAATCCGCAATCCTTTGGGAATTATCTGTGTATCCGCTTCAGCCATTTGTGAAAAATTCTCAAAGGAATCCGAAGAGCGGGAGCTGATCGGCGGAATTGTTACCGAGGCCAAGCGGATCGGTTCATTGCTGGAGCAGCTTCTTGTGTTAAGCCGGTCACAGAAGGAGCTTGTGAGTTGCGATCCCACCCAAATTATCAAAGATGTTGTGGGTTTGATGGCTCCGCTGTGCGAGAAGAAAAAGGTTCAAATGTCCTTCCGTGATCAGGCGGATGTTAAAGAAGTTTTGTGGGATAAAAACCAGATCAAGCAGATGCTCATCAATATTCTTTTAAACTCGATCGACGCAGCCACAGGAGGCACGATCGAAATTGTCTCGATATCGAAAGGCGGGTGGTATCATCTGACAGTCGCCGACAACGGATCGGGTTTTACGCCCCACGCCAGAGAACATGCGTTCGAACCTTTTTTTTCAACAAAGAATGCCGGAACGGGCCTCGGGCTTTTTGTGGCCAAGAATATTGTGGAATCTCACCGCGGAAGGTTAACCATCGATCCTCATTTTTCCTCCGGCGCCAGGCTTGAGGTTTTTCTCCCCTTAACGGAGACGGCATGAACAAAGATCTCTCGATGACGAAGATATTAGTGGTGGATGATGAAGAACGTCTGCTGCGGGCTTTGCGTCTGGGTTTAAAAAATAAGGGGTATGAAGTTGTTACAGCACAGTCGGGTGAAGAAGCCATCAGGAGATTGTGTGATCAACCTTTTGATATCTTACTGACCGACATTCATATGCAGAACATGACGGGAGTGGAGCTTGTTTATGAAGTGGAGCGGCTTAATATTGATGTGGCCGTTATTGTCATGACCGCCTTTGCCGACGTCCACAGTGCGGTTAAGTCATTAAAACACGGGGCTTTTGACTATGTACAGAAACCGTTTACCGTCGATGAACTCGATAAAGTCCTCACAGAAGCTTTGCAGCAGAAGGCGGCTCGGCAAAAAAAGGTTCTTCCTACCATGACCGAGGGCATTTCTGATACAGAGAAAGAACTCATCATCCGTGCGCTGGAGCGCACGAATAATGTCAAATCTAAGGCCGCTAAATTGCTTAATATTTCAGATCGTACGCTTTGGTATAAAATCAAGAAATACAATATTTAATAACATTGTTTTACATTTCCTTCCTCTTGGTTGGTGACAGATCACCAGCGATAGATTTCCGTCTGCCATCCGTTTTTTGATCCTGCAAGAAATTGCGCATTCTTCTAATTTGACTGTCAATTTTTGCGCATCCTACGGGTTTGTTTACGCATTTTAATATCGATAATTGTCTTGGGTTGTTTCAAAATATAACTAACAAAGGAGCGGTTATGAAATTTAAAGTCAGCCTAACGGCTGGATGTGTTTGTGTGTTGCTTCAAGCTATGCCTGGATACGCAGCGCAACGCTGGACTATGGACAGTCAATCGAGTCACATTACTTTCTCGGTGCGTTCCACGCTCCATCCGGTTCATGGCACGGCCAAGAAGATGGACGGTTATCTCAATGAGGATGGCGGAAATCTGCAGGGGCGAATTGAAGTACCTACCGATCAGTTGGATACTGAAAATATCAAACGCGACCAGAACATGAAGAAAATGCTGCGCATGACGGAATATCCACAAATCGTCTTTAATGTAGAGTCCGTTGTTCAGGCGGATTTGAATCAGAAGGGGCAACTCAATGGCGAACTTGTACTTGGAGAAAAGTCGCACAAAATGAGTTTTGTTGTTGATCGCAAACAGGATAGTAAGGTGATTCAATTGTCCGGTTCTTTTCCTGTCAGCCTGGCCGCGTATGAGCTGCATCCGCCCTCGGTGCTCGGTGTTATCCGCGTCAGCGACCGGGTGAATGTGCAGTTCGATGTCGTATTTGTAAAGCTTGCAAACGGACAGGTTGTTCCATGAGCGAATCTGTCGATTGTTTAATTGTGGGTGCTGGCCCGGCCGGAATTGCGGCGGGATTGGAGCTGACTCGCCACGGATGGAGCGTCCTTTTGATCGATAAGGCGGATTTTCCGCGGGACAAAGTCTGCGGAGGTTTTATCGGCCCTGAGAATAAGCCGCTTCTTTCCCGCTACGGGGTTCTGGACGAGCTGTTAAATCAAGGCGCGCGTGAGGTGACGCATATCCATTTAAGCACGCCCGATGGAAATAGCGTCCGCATTCCCATGGGATCAACCAAAGGAGAATATGCTCTCGGATTTAGCCGGAAGATGTTCGATGCGTTACTGCTCAAACAGGCACGCCGTCAGGGAATTGCGTTTCATGATATGACCGTGATCCGAAAGACCGTTGCGAGGGAAGGCAGTCACCACATAGCTTTAAAAAATATGCGCACGGGCATGGATTGGGAAATCGAGGCACGGCATCTGATTCGGGCCACCGGAGCTGGGCACCGGAGTGCTCATTCTTCCGGACGTTTGTTCGGTGTGGCGGCGCTGTTTGATCAGTGCCGCGACATGCAGTCTGATGTGATTATGCATTTTATTTCTCAAGGTCATGCGGGCATTAACCGTTTTGAGAAGGACACAGTGAATGTGTGTTATGTCATCAAGGAAGAACTGTTTTGCCAGTGTGAAGGCAGTCATGAAAAGATATGGGATGTTTTTTTGAATTCAAATCCCGGCATGCGACGACAGATGGAGGGCGCCCGGCGTCTGACACCGTGGAAGACGACGTATCTGGATTTGAACACGCCGCGCTGTTTCTTTGACGGAACGTTTTATTGTGCCGGTGATGCTGTCGGATTGATTCATCCTGTGGCCGGCGGAGGGATTTCCATGGCTTTGAGTAGCGGATCCATGCTGGGTGAGCTTTTAGGTCAGCATCGTCCGCAGGCGGTTGATGCCCGGCGTCTCGCGCGCCAGTACCGCGGGATGTGGATGCAGCGATTTCTGGCGCCCTGCGTTGTTTCCCACTGGGCGGGGGCACTGGGACACCATCGGCCTTTGGCCGAAACTACCATTAAACTTTTAAAGACCAATGAGGTTTTTATAAAGGCATTGTTCAATCTTTTTCACAAGCCGACGGAATTAAAGGAGTGTGTATGAATCCCGTTAAAATTGTTGATATCGCAACCGCCAATCCTTCGCTGCGTCTGACGCAGACAGAAGTTCTGCAGCGGATCCTGAATGCGGAAACCCGCACGGCCAGAGAAAAGAAACTCTATCGCCGGTTTCTTTCCGAGCCATCCATTAAGACGCGCTATGTGGCTCTGGACGCCGAACCGGAAAGTTTGTTTGAAGAAACCCAGGACCTGGCGATTGCACGTTTTGAAGATCAGGCGGTCCGGTTGGGGACCCGGGCCATTGATGATTTGTTAAAACAGAGTCAGCTGGAAGCCAAACACATCGATG
>JAEUSC010000302.1 GCA_016789035.1 Candidatus Omnitrophota bacterium | reverse complement strand
AGTAACGGCACAACGCTGACGTATGACCTTAACGGCAATCTTTCGACCATGGTCAAAACCGGCGATAGCAAGGCGTTTACGTATGATGTAAGGAAAGATTACCGGTAGTATAAAAATCAGGGAGTTGATAATGGCCACTTACGCTACGCACTCCTTTTGGCAGCACATTATTCACCGCGGAAGCATTTTTGATGATCTGGTTGCCAATCGCGACGGACTTGTTATAATGACGTGCTTTAAAAATTAACCACGGTTCAAAAATGAAATCTTTCCTTAAATCCATTACACAATTTCAAATTACGACCTGCCACAAATACTTTTTCGCTTTATTTCTGAGCATCATTATCGGCCTTAACTTGTACTCACGCTCAGATATGCCGCCTTATGGCAATCCGATCAATGAGATCAGTGATCTGTACTGGCCTACGATGGTGGACATTGCGCACGCCTGGCGGACATTTGATTTTGGCTTTTGGCGTCGTGAGGTGGCCGGCGGGTTGAATCTTTTTGTGACCGGACAGTATCCTCTTTTAAACCCCACCAACTTTATGGCTTGGTTTTTAAGCGATGATGCTTTTTTTCTGGAGAAGATGATTGAGCCTTACGTGATCGGGTTCTTTTTTATGACCGTTCTTCTTTGGGATGTTTTTCGCACGCGCTGGTATGTGGCCGTATTCGGCGGATTCGCTTATATGGGTTTATTGCTTTGCAAGATGACCCCCATGATTGAATCCTCGTATTTTCTGTATGGATGCGGGCTTTTCCCGGGAATGGTTTTGGTCGTTAGTAAACTTGCGCAAAGACATGTGTATCTGGCAGCCCTGGGTGCCGGTTGCATGCTGGCCCTTCAGGTGATCATGGAAGGGGTGACCCAGCTTCCCCAGCTAGTCATTTGGTGGAATCTTTTGGCGTTCTTATATTTCTCCGGACAAATTTTTCAGGCGTCCACGGGGGAACAACGGTGGGAACTGGCGAAGCAATGGGTGACGGTCGTGGGCATCTTTGTGGTTGCTGTTTTGGGTATGGGGGCTGTTCAGATGGTTCCCTCGATGCATTATTTTCATTATGAATCGGGGCGGCAGGCGGGGTATTATGCCATCAATAATTTTGATCTGTTTAAACCGGGGCATAACAATGCCCATTGTATGACCCGAATTTTGATGCAAGGTCTTGTCGAGGCCGGACATCCCCGCATGAAGGTTCTTCTTGGCTTATTTCTCGGATGCGTGGCTGTTGCTTTTGCTCACTGGGGTCGGATTTTTGATCAAGTCAAGCAACGGCGCTATGTTTATCTGATATGGGCCACCACGATTATTTTCTTCTTGATCCCTAACACGGCATTACTTCTTTCACAACTGTTTCCTGTTTTTGAAAAATTATTCACGCCCTTAACGTACTTTAGTTTTCATTATGCTCTGCATACGCTGGATTTTTGTATTATTTTAACGGCCTGCTTAATTATCAACAATGACACATTAAGTTTGCGTGGGGTCAGCGGATGGACCCGGCGTCTGAGCGGATGGTTTTTTCTTTTGTTGGCTTTGGGGGTAGGGCTATTGCCGCTTCTTGTGCATTGGTTTCCGCAGCTGGCGGCATCATCAGTCTGGCCATTTAAATTTTTTGACCCCGGTAAAGAAAGCGTAGGCGTTAAAATCCTGATCAGGACTGCAATAATTTTGTTCATTCTTTCCTTTCGGCCCCGCCACATCATTGTGCATGCGATCCTGGCGTTTATTCTGTTAGGCATCGGTTTTATGGCGATGTACGAATGTTTCAAGTGGTATGACAAGGGCTGTCGTACGTCCATAGAGCAATATCAATTTGACACTCCGGAGCACCAGTATTATATGAAGGCCCGCGGGAAGTACATTATTCCGTATCGGCAGTTTGTGCCGCAATGGATTGCCAATAATTACAATCTCCTTTATGGCGTTCACGGGACGTCCGGCCTTGTTGCTGCGGCCCCCCGGCGAATCATTAAGTTTGTTCATTACTACAATCACCGTCACGACATCGATCCTCCCGCGTTTAAAGGCGGAGCTTCCCGGTTTTTAGGTATCGAGACAGAGATTCCGTCATCATTTACCACGTATTTCCCGGTTGATTTTACTCTGGTGATAAAAACCACTAATTTTCTGTGGAAAGGATTTAATCGGGTCGTGGTTGGCAAGGAATTTGATGTCTATGAGCGGTCCGGTGCGACCCCACAGGTTTATTTCGGTGATAATATTCAAACGCTTGACCTTAGGGATTTGATTTTGAAATTCGATGAAGACCGCACATCAACGGTGTATGTTGACAAGGAAGATGCTAAGGCAATACCTGCAGTGACTGCGATAACCGAGCCAGACCAGCCGGTCGCCAGCGAGTTTCTGCGCAAACCCGATGGGTCCATATCTTTTCAAGTGCATACTCAGAAGGGGACATTTGTGGTTGTGCCGGAGCGGTATGCGAGCGGGTGGAACGTTCGCGTGGACGGTCAGAAGGTTCGTCCATTTCCGGCGTATTATCTTTTTATAGGCGTTTATGTACCCCCCGGCACGCATCAAATTGTGATGCAGTACGCCACGCCCTGGTTATTGCTGGGGGCCATTATAAATGTTGCGGTCTTGGCCGGAAGTGTCCTTTTGCTGCGCAAATATTTTGCCGCGCGCAAAAACTTAGCCATGTAATTGCCTATGTCGAAGATTTATCTTTGATCCGTTCAGTCTTTAAAATGGGATGGCCAATCAGCTGTCTCCTTTTTTTTGGGAATTAAGCAATATGCGTGTTGACTCCCTGTGCTGACTTAAATGGGGTCCAGGGATTTTTGGTCTTGGGGTAAAAGGTGATTCCCAAACACAGGGAGCTGAAATTCAACAGTATCCGGCCGGGAATGGCGAACGCCGATCAGATCATACGGCCTTTATAGCTTCGGGTAATAATTAAGGATAATTAATTGTGTTTTAACCTTGTCTTCATGGTTCGGCTGGTATGATCCGCTCACAAATTTGCGAAAGGTCAAGTTTACCAACCAAAGGAGACGCCCATGGAAATTAATGTGATGCAGTTACTCGTGATCTGTGTTTTTGCTGGCCTGGCCTATTGGGCCAATGATAAACTCAATAATGTTCCGGCTTTACGGACCGTGATCCAGGTGGTCATTGTCGTGGCCGCTGTGTTTCTAATTTTTCAGTCGCTCGGAATTATTAATAACGGCCATGTCCGAGTGACCACATAAATTCCATCGTTCTTGCGGGGCAGAGTGTTGCAGGAGCCGATAAGATTGTTGTTTTTAGAATAGTCTTCAGGCCATAGGAACGCTATGATCAACGCTGCTTTAAAATAAAAATAAATCAAACAGGAGGAAGGTCTATGAAAAAGATTTTCGGGGGGGTCGTAATGATGAGTTTAATGGTTGTTCTGTCGTTGGCCCCGGCCAATGCGCAGGCACCCGAGGCCGGCGGGTCTGTCAATTATGGCGATTTTAAGTCCTCCACGCTGGTGGGTAAAGCGTGGGAAGCCCTCGCAAAGAAGGACCTCCAAGGAGTTTTGACCTATACAAATAAGTGCATTGAAATGTACGGGGCCCAGGCCAAAGACATGCAAGGGAACTTGAAGGATTTCGTTTCCGGCAGCAAAGAAGAAGTCTTCAAACAATGGGCCTTAAATGACGTCGCCACGTCTTACTATATTCAGGGAAAGGCCTATGCGGATGCGGGTCAAAAAGATGAGGCCACAAAATCCTACAAAGAGGTCATCGACAATTATACCTACGGCCAGTGCTGGGATCCCAAAGGATGGTTTTGGAAACCGTCAGAGGCCGCTCAAAAGGACTTGGATGATTTAGGAAAATAAAAGCGGTCTGATGTTCTCACGGCTGATCTCTGATTGGCTGTTGAGGCAGCAACTCGAATTCGTAATTAGAAACCGGTCGGGCACACAGCGATGCCTGGCCGGTTTTATTTTTGTTAACTGGGGTCAGTATATTCTTGCCTTTCTTCTGATTATTTAAAAAATAAAAATCCTTAACGCGTATGCAGCTTTTTTTATTTTTTAAATATAAGAATGTTCAAAGTGAGACCTGTGCTGATTGCAACGGTCCCGCCGATATCATCACAGGTGTCATCCTCCCGGTGGTCGGATGACAGGCCAAACATAAATGTTTAGCCAACTTTTTTGCGTATTGGCGCGCTCTTTCTTAATATGACCGCACCGCTCCCCGGGGGTGGTGCAGGTGAGGCTGTCGCCCGGTAATAATTGAGGTAACCCTTCGTCGCCCTTACGGGCTCCTTAGGGTTATTTTAATTTTCCGTTGGGTAAGGCCCGGATATGCGCTGGCCTTCACTGCGGGGCAGATTGAACGTCCTTAAACGTTTGATAATTTTATCGTAGGCCTTAAATCCAAAAGGATTGACCTGGCTGGCGAATTTTATCATTCCGTCTCTGCCGTCAGCGGTCAGACGTTTGAGCCTCAGCGGGTTATCATTCGGGCCGTTGAGATGGTGCCACACCGTGAGGCCTATTTTGAACTTCAATTCCTTCAAAATTTCCATCGTGTCTTGATTATACTCGCCGAACGGATAGGCAAAGGCGTCCAGGACCACAGGGTCCGAAATGCGTTCATAGAGTTCCTGCCGTCCCTTGAGGATTTCGGCCTTTTGTTCCTTATAATCCAGATGCGGGAGCATGGGATGGCTCAACGTGTGGGAGCAGAAGGAAATGCCGTTATTTCGCATCTCTTTGATCTCTTTTTCGTTGAGAAATATGCGTTTTGCTGTGCTGGGATCCGTTTTGGAAAACCAGCTCGGGACAACAAAGCAGGTCGCCGGCAGGCTGAATTCTTTGAGGATAGGAAAAGCGTTGGTGTAGTTGTCCCGGAAACCGTCATCGAACGTAATGATCACCCGCGGTTTGCGGGACCGCGTAAAATGCCGGGGTGAGCGGTAAGCCTTAACCAGATCTTGGATGCTGAGGACCTCACATTGATCCTTCAGATATTTCATTTGCAAACGGAAATCTTCGGGCCTGATCGATCTGTATGAGGGAGGAAGAATCTCTGTCACATTGTGATACATCAAAACGGCAATGGAATACTGTGGCCGTATATATTGGTAAGCCACTAATGAAGCCAGATATGATATCGCTAAGGTTTTTGCTGCAAACATTCAAAGCCCTTTGTGCAATGCTGAAGCTCCGGTCCTTCAACGTCCGGTCAAGAACAATCACTTTAAGTATATGTCGTGACGGGAAAATAGAAAGGCCGCCGGATGGGATTTTTTTAAAAAATAGGTCCAAAGTGTGCAAGAAAACGTTTTCCCACCTCTTATGGGGATTGGTTATTCCTCGGTTTGTATAAGACGGGCGATGAATTAATTATAATTAATTATCTTTTAACCTTGTCGTCATGGTGCGGCTGGTATGATCCGCTCACAAATTTGCGAGCGGTCAAATTTACCAACAAAAGGAGAAGCCCATGGAAATTAATGTGATGGAATTACTCGTGATCTGTGTCTTTGCTGGATTGGCTTATTGGGCCAATAATAAACTTAATAATGTTCCGGCGTTAAGGACCGTGATTCAAGTCTTGATTGTCGTGGTTGCTGTATTTTTGATTTTTCAGTCATTGGGGGTCATTAACGGTCATGTCCGAGTAAACACATAATTCCCATTTCAGGAAGCGGAGTCCTTTGCAATCGCCCTGCATCATTTGGTGCAGGGTGTTTTGTTTTTTTGAGACCTTTATGAGGGGTACATGGATTGGAGCCTACCGGATAGTGTCAAACCTCCCAGCTGGAGCAACTTTCATTACCCATCATAATTGTAAAAATTTTTCCGGGGCTTTAAAACCCACGGAGGGCAAGGTATACTGTATTTTTTCTGCAAGCATAGAATTTGCGC
>JAEUSC010000292.1 GCA_016789035.1 Candidatus Omnitrophota bacterium | reverse complement strand
GTGCCTTTTCTAAAATACTCCTAAACAGGGACGGTTTTTGTGAAGGTGTTTCTTGATCTCCGGCTGACTCCTCAGCCGGCTCAGAGGAGTTGTTAGAGTCAGCTCCGCCTGTAAGAATATCGAGAAAATCTTTGGCTTTTGGATTTTTATCAAGAACTTTCTTGAGCTCATTGCCACCTTTGTTGACCAATAGAAGCTTACTGATATAGGCCATGTCCGGCACGTAATTTAAATTGGGAATTTTTCCCGAAATATTAACCGGAAACTGTATCTGCTTATTTTCGTCCATGAGAGCCTTCATATCACCAGCAGACTTGATCAAAGACGCCGAAGCATCTTGCGAGAGACTGAGTTTGGCTGTCATCTGAACAGTTTGATTAAAATCAACATTCCCGTGTGCTGCCAGTAAAAAGTCATCCGAATTAACCTGCACATCGTCCAAAATAATGTTCGCGTTCTCTATGCGCGACTTAATCTGCGCTGAACCGATTTTAGTTGAATTGCTTCCCAATAACTGTTCGGCCCCTTGTGAAAGCTGCGATCCCGCAACCTTTTCAATAGAAGAAAGCAAAGGAATTTTTTGTAAGATACTTTTGACAATGTTAATGTTTACCAGTTGTCCGTCCGAGAGCCCCACCTGCGCCTGGCCAAGAATCTGGTTGGCAGCCTCCCCGGAAAAACCGCGGCCTTTTAAATGAGCAGATCCGGACAGTGTTCCTTTCATTCGGGCGGGAGATTTCTCCTGATTGATCACATCCTCAACTAATAGCTGATTGACTGCCAAATCCAGTTCAAAATTTTGAGCCGTAAGATAATCATTAACATTAAATTGTCCGCTGATCTTTCCCGATGAAAGATTAAAAGTGAAATCTGAAATCCTGACTCTGGATTCCGTCATATCAACCTTCGCTCCCAACCCGCTAATAGGTACGCTCAACATTTTTAAAGGAATTTGGACACCTTCTAACTTTCCGTCCAGAGATAGAACAAGCAATCCCTTGACACCAACAACCATTTGACTGATTACAGCCTGCACTGAACCGGCCAAATCTTTTCCCAGCCCCAGTGAAACGGTTGCAGGAATTTCTTGGCTCAACCTGTGAGTATCCAAACGCGAAAGATCAAAATTAAAATGCACGTCATCAAAACGCGCCTGCTGCAGCTGCACATCAATCCGGCCACTGGCATCCAAATGCAAGTCTTGATTTGACGAGAAAACAGCCGCATCCAGGGCCAACTTAAAAGGCTCTTGAAGAGAAAATCCCACGACCCGGGCATCTATATCTCCCACAGAAACATTCATCGAGGAGGCCTGCGAAAGATCCTTATAGCCAACCCGGGCATCCGTAATCGTAAACGAATTAACGAGTAATTTTGGCAAATTACCCGGTTTAAATTCTGTTGGGGCAGGCGGCGTTGCCGACTTTTTAGGAAGCATGCTTTCATAATTAAATGAGCCCTGCTCGTTCTTAATCAACGTGATCTGCAAGGATTGAATATCAATGCTGATAATTTCAATCTGACGCTTGATAATAAGAGGAAGAACACTGACTCCGATATGGACATGATCAATGGAAATAAACGGAGTCTTCGAGAAAAGAGCATCATCGCTTAAAGAAACTTGCGCAACATCAACAAAAACCCCCTGTTTCAATGAGAAATTCAGAGTCAATTTACCTACCGAAACATCCCGTTTTACCGCCTGACTGATCATTTGAACGATCTGCGGTAAATATCTGTTTAAATCGATGGTCTTCACCAGAATAATTAAACCTATAAAAATCGCGACAATAAAAAAAGCAATTCCTACTAAGACTTTACGCATCAAAACTCTCCTCTGTCCCGGTTGTTTATTGAGTTTGCGGTTGGGCCGACTGACGATCCCTTAAATTTTGCATTTGATCCTGCACGCGTTCGGAAAAAATTCTTTTTTGGTCATCCGTCTGTTCCTTAATACTTAACAACCTTTCCGCATAATTATCTTGAGTATCTTTAGAGTTTTG
>JAEUSC010000279.1 GCA_016789035.1 Candidatus Omnitrophota bacterium | reverse complement strand
ATCTCCGACGATTGAAAGATAAAACCGCGGCGCTTGCATAACGAAACTATTTTTTCCATGAGGTCATTGTCTGACATAAGAGAGTGCATTCTATCCAAAAGTCTTTTAAAAAGCAATAAATGTTTATCGACGCCCTTGATTTATCTGCAATCAGTTCGAAACACTAATGTTTGGAAACACAACGATGAAAATTAAAACAACCTTCCCACCAAAAATGGCAATACCGTTTCGACTTTATAGATACGCTCGCCCAAATCGACGTTCTCAAATCCCATTTGCCGCAACCGATCCAATTCGAAGTCAATCAATCCCCCCTCAGGGCCTATCACCAGCGTTACCGGCTGGCGAACATTCCTGGGACAAACCTGTCCGGACCCCGGATGGGCGACCACAGGCAAAGTTCCTTTGATTAAAGCCGGCAATTCTTCTTCGACAAATGCCGTGAAACTCTTTCGTAACAAAACGTCCGGCAAGATGGTATCTTTGGCCTGTTCCAACCCAAGAATGAGCTGCTCTTTAATTTCTTCTGACCTTAAAGTTGAGCTTTGCCAAAGGCTTTTCTCAACTCGAAAGCAATTTAAAAAAATGATGTTCTTAATACCCAGCGAACTGGCCGACTGCAAAACGCGCTTAACAACCTGGGGGCGCGGTAAGGCCAAAATCAACGTCAACGCAAGCGCAAGAGGAGGATTGTTTTCCAGGTTTACTTCCAATTCAACACTATTTTTGTCGATCGCCACGACCTCGGCCTGCCCCATCTTGCTATTGAGAAGCCCGACCGTAAGCCGGTCCCCCTTTTGCGCATGGAGGATTTCCAGAATATGCCGGTGCCTTCGACCGGAAAGGCGAACGCGATGATGGGAGTCGATAACATCAGCAGACGTGAGTAGGATTAAGTTCATACAACGGGAGGACGCGCTAATCTTTCAGCTTTTTAAACTCTTCTTCATCCATAGCAAAACTGTGTTCAGCTCCGGGGAAAACAGAATTCTCCACCTCAGACTTATAGTGGGCCAATGCCTCTAAAATTATCGGAGTCAAATTTACATATTTTTTGGTAAATCGAGGCTGATACCGGTCGAAGAGTCCCAACAAATCATTAATAACCAAAACCTGACCATCGCAATGAACACCAGAACCAATCCCGATTGTGGGAATGTTCAGCGTTTCCGTAATAACGGTGGCCAATTGCTGAGGAATACATTCCAAAACAATACTAAAGCAGCCCACCTCCTGTAATATCCGCGCCTGCTCAATGATTTCCTGGGCAGAGGCTGCATCTTTTCCCTGCACTTTAAATGATTCTGCAGTTTGGGGGGTTAAACCGACATGCCCCATCACCGGAATACCGGATTTAATGATAGCTTCCGCTACAAAAGGACATTGACGAAACCATTCCAGCTTAACCGCCTCGCACCCGGCTTCTTTGATGAACCGGCCAGCATTTTTGACCGCTTGAGTAGGATCCGACTGGTAAGAATCGTACGGCATGTCACCAATCAACAGCGCATTCTTTACTCCCCGACGGACGGCCTTGGCGTGGTGCAGCATTTCAGGCATATAAACTAACGTGGTTGAATCCAGCCCCAAAACCACGTTGGCCAAAGAATCTCCCACCAAAACCATGTCGATTCCCGCTTTATCAACCAATAAACCAGTTGCATAATCGTAGGCGGTCAACATAGTAATTTTCTTGCCGCGAGCTTTCTTTAAAACAATTTCTTGAATTTTGTCCATAAATCAATCTCAGGAAACGGTCACACTTTTATTTTCATTCGAAGGGTTACCCCGCAAAGTTTTATCCATCAAAAAGGCTGCATTTCGTCCACTGGCAATTGCATCCACTAAACTTCCGGCGCCTGTTATGACGTTACCGGCGGCAAAAATACGATCTACAGACGTCTGCCCCGTCAGAGGATCAACCCAAATCCTCTCCTCTTGAGACCATTGAAGCCCTGGCAAATATTGAGTGATCCGATCATTGACTCGAGGAGAACCGGAAAGAATAACTGTATCAGCGTCCAAAATAAACTGAGATCCCGGAACGGCCTGAATGTCCCAACGGCCGTTCGCATCCTCCGCAAAATCCAAACGCTCGCATCGCAATCCCTTAACCTTCTTTTGATCATCGGATAAAATTTCCACAGGATTAACCAAGGTTTCTAACTTGACACCTTCATCAACAGCGTCCTTTTTGTCAGACTCATATACTTTGAATTCCTCGTCCAAACCCGGATAAACAATAGACGCTTTCTTTCCTAATCGAATGGCGACCCGCGCGCAATCGATAGCGGCGTAGTTGGAGCCGATCACAACCACATTTTCTCCGAGCATGGGAGAAATGGTCGCCTTCGGATACTTTTGCGCCTCCCACAAATTGATTTTCATCATCAGTTCCTGCGCATAAAAAACGCCTGTGAAGTGCTCTCCGGGAATGACATCAAATCGGGGAGTCAAAGCACCTAAAGTCAAAAGAACGGCTTGATATTCACCCAGCAAATCCTCATAAGTGATTGATTGTCCTATCACCATATTGGTGTGCAGCGTAATTCCCAAAGAAAGAACATCATTTATTTCCGCATCAAGAACGCGGACAGGCAGACGAAACTCAGGAACACCATAACGCAAAGCCCCTCCAGCCTTAGGAAACGCTTCAAAGATCGTGACATCATAACCTTTTTTCGCCAATTCCGAAGCCGCGGACAATCCCGACGGTCCGGCTCCAATGACGGCAACCTTAATACCGTTTCGTTCCGCCTCTTTTCTTGTTTTCTGAGCAGCTTTAGCGCGACCATTATCGGCCGCCATGCGCTCTAACGCCCGAATTCCAATCGAATTATTCTCGTCCTGAAAGACACATGCCGCTTCACAAGGCGCCAAACAGATGCGCCCACAAACACCGGGAAGAATATTTTTTTCTTTGATCCGGTTAAAGGCACCAGCCGCGTCGCCCTCGCGCAGCTGTCGAATGAACCCAGGAATATCAACACCCAACGGGCAGCCGTTATGGCACGTCGGCTGAGCGCACTGAGGACATCGGCGGGACTCAGCAAGACTTACCGATTTAGAATACCCGAGAGAAACTTCGGAAAAATTCCTGATTCGTCGCTCTTTGGGCTGTTGGGATGGGTACGGCTGCCCCATGAATCATTCTCCTTATACGCATTCATACGAATTTTCAAATAATCAAAATCAACCGAATGACCATCAAAATGCGGACCGTCGATACCCGCCAAACAAATCTTCCCTCCAACTCTAACCCTGCAGGCACCGCTTAGCCCAATAGCATCCAACACAACAGGACTCAGAGAAACAAAAATGGGAATAGCTTTCTCATTGGTTAACTGAGAAGCCGCCTGCATCATGTCGACCGATCCGGCGGCATAGACGCAATCGACGGACTGTTTATCCAAAAGTGACCGCAGAAATTCAGAGGCCAACCCCCTGCGTTCATATGACCCGTCGTTGGTTGTAATATATATCTCATCACAAACAATTCGCATCTGCGACTCAAGCATCAGCGACCGTTTGGTTTTTGCACCGAGAATCCCAATGATCTTATTGCCTGTCCTTTTAAGCGCCCGGCAAATCGGCAGCATTTGCGCCGCCCCAATCCCACGGGCAACACAAACAACCAGCCCATATTTCTGCACGACAGCAGGAACACCCAGCGGTCCCTGCACACTAAAGATCTGCTCATTAATGGACACTGCGCCCAACAACTGGGAAATGCGGTCCGTTTCATCAATGATGACAGAGATTGTCCCTTTACGCTCATCGGAATCTACAATTGGTAATGCCACTGGGCGAGAATTTCCAAGCACGTGGATC
>JAEUSC010000472.1 GCA_016789035.1 Candidatus Omnitrophota bacterium | reverse complement strand
GAAGCAACCCGCACGTTCATACCTTGTTCAATCAACACATCTAAATTCCGGACAATAGCCGCTTGACCTGCAACATCGGAATCAAACAGCATGACAACATTATTTGTATATCGATGCAATAAACGGATCTGCTCATTGGTTAGGGCAGTTCCCAGTGAAGCCACGATATTATCCACGCCAAACTGGTACGGGATAATCATATCCATATAACCCTCAACGATAATCGCCTGGTCCTTTTTGACGATTCCATGGCGCGTCACGTGCAAACCAAACAGGTGATGGCCTTTGGTATATGCTGGCGTATCGGGAGAATTAATGTATTTGGCACCCTTTTCATCTTTCATCGTCCGGGCACCAAATCCTACGCATTGAGACTTCACATCAAAGATCGGAAAAACGATACGATCACGGAAACGGTCATAATACCCTTGTTTATTTTCCCGGGCAATGACCAGACCTGATCGCTCTATAAACTTCAAATCCACATGAGCCGATTTTAAGAAATTTAGCAGCCCGTCCCATTCATCCATTGAAAAACCGAGTTTAAATTGCTTAACATCTTCTAATCGAACGCCTCGGTCTTTCAAATAATCCCGCGCATTTTTGACATCAGGATCCGATTTAGATAACAAATTCAAATGGAAATATTCGACAGCCAACCCATTGAGTTTGAGAACTTCATCTTTCCATAAGGCTGACGGACTTTTAGGTGTATTAATTTCGGCAATAACCACTCCCGCCTTTTCCGCCAAAAAACGAACCGCCTCCGGAAATTCCAATTTTTCCTGCATCATGACAAAACCTATAGCATTTCCTCCGGCTCCACAACCAAAACAGTGAAAAATCTGTTTATCAGGAGATACAACGAACGAAGACGATTTCTCATGATGAAAAGGACAAAGAGCTTTAAAATTGCGTCCGGCACGCTTTAAGACTACATATCCGGAAATCAATTCCACGATATCGGAACGCTCTAAAACTTGCGCAACTATTTCATTAGCTATCAACCCCACATCCAACAGCCCTCAAGATATCATCAAAAATTTTGATCATCGAGCAAGGAAGGAATCTGCACAGCTTCACTGTCGATTTTTTCATAAGGAAAAAACTTTATAACGAACCCATTGAAAATACCCACATATATTCCAGCAGGTAAGTATGAAACAGCAGCCCTGGAAATGGATTCACGAGCAACCTTTATAATTGTGGGACTATAGCTCAGGAGAACTGCGTAGAAAACCATTCCGCAGACAACAACGCCTCTCAACGCAGCTAATAACGCCCCACCTACACGGTCCACGAATGGTTGCGTACGAATCGAGAACACAAATAATAAACCTTCTCTAATTAACTTCGCAACCAATGTTGTTAAAGACCAAACAAGAAAAAAAACTAAAATCGCAACTGTGGGCAGCTCTAAAAAAGATACGTGCGCTGACGCCCAAACCGTTAATCCGCTGAGATAGTGAAATGTAATAAAAACAGAGAATAAAAGCCCAAGAAATTTAAAAAACTCAACAACAAATCCCTTTTTGATCCCAATAAAGACTGCGCGGATAAATATCAGCAACATGACGATATCGATCCAATTAATTTTTTGGAGAAGATCCATCAACATATTGAAAATACGTCATTTAAATCGCAAAAGTATAACATGGGCCTATAGGCGTGTCAAGAAAGCGCTCCCCCAATATCAACATGCGATCCCTTATTATAACCACTGATAATTCAATAGCTTATGAATTTGACCAAAAATGTCATGGAGGAATATTTTTTACACCCGCATCATGCCTCGTTAAACGACTAAACTGAGCTGGAAGTCAATTGCTCAGCCGGCTGTTGGACTGCCTTTTCCTGATTAAACTTGGCAGAAACCAGCTTGGAAACACCTGTTTCCTGCATGGTCACACCATACATGACGTCCGCATGAGCGATGGTCTTTTTGTTGTGAGTAATAACGATGAACTGGGCAATTTTCGAGAATTCTTTTAACATATAAGCAAAACGTCCCACATTGGACTCATCCAACGCAGCATCAATTTCGTCCAAAACACAGAAGGGACTCGGATTGACTTTAAAAACGGCAAAAATCAAAGCAATGGCGGTCAGGGTTTTTTCTCCACCAGACATCAGACTGATGTTCTGTAACTTTTTTCCAGGAGGCCTGGCAACAATATCAATTCCAGACTCCAAAACGTTGTCCATATCTAACAAAACGAGTTGTCCTTCACCTCCGCCAAAAAGCATTCGAAAATGAATTCGAAATTCCTCGCTAACTTTCGTGAATGTTTCCATAAACATATCTTTAGTTTCACGATTGATCTTCGAAATTGTCTGCATCAGAGATTCGCGGGCCGTTAACAGATCGCTCTGCTGTTTGGTGAGAAATTCAAACCGGGTCTTTAACTCATCATACTCTTCAATAGCCACCAAATTGACAGCCCCGTAACCTTCACATCGTTTGCGGAGCATTTCTATTTGTTCATTCAACTCACCAATATTGATTTGATTCTGAACTTCAACAGACTGGTCCGCTTTCACCTCATCGACATTAAGTTTATATGCCTGAAACATTCTGTCTTTTATGCTCTGCTGTTTATAGGAAATTTCCTGTTCTTTAAATTGCAAGGAATGTAACGCATTTCTTGCCGTCTCAAACTCGCTTTGCAAAGCATTTTGCTGGGAGCGACAACTATTGATCCTTTGCGATTTTTCAATACGTTGAATATCAAAATCAGAATAGCTATTATGAAAGGATTCCTTGGCAATCTTAAGCTCTTCGATCTTTAACTGCAACTCCTGCATCTCAACTTCTATTTTGCACCGCTTCGTTTCAATCTCGACAATCTCGCTATCAATAACAGTCAACTGGGCCCGATCCGAATCCACCGTTTGCACATATCCACGAGCGATTTCACCTAAACTTTTTTCTTTGTCCTTCCAAGACTGCAGTTCGGTTTCCATCTGGGCAACAACGATTGCAACCTCTTCGCGCAAATGCGACTTGGCAGCAATTTGCTCCTGGCGGCCCTTCATTTCGTTTTGACAATTTTTTGACTCCTGAAGAACCTCATCCAATTGGATACCAAACTCCGCTTCCCGGGAATTCAGGATGGTTAATTCTTCCGTCGATCTATCCAAATCCAGGACGATGGCTTCAAGCTCACCGGTCAATTTTCCAGTCTCTTGAACCACGGAATTCTTTTGAGTTTCATAGACCGACAAGGCCTTTTCATAACTCAAAACACTCTTAGTTAAATTTTCGACAATTTGTGTTTGAGAACGGATTTTTTCTTCCAGAGAACGGGTCTGATTAATCAACTCAAGAATACTTTGTTCTAGAGCACCAATTTTGTCTTCCACATCCTGAGGATTTTGTTCAATGAATTTAGTTTCGCAAATAATTTCATAAAGCTTTTCGGCATTGTATTCGGAAAAATGATCTTTAAGCTGCCCGAGCCTTTGAGAATCAACCTCAAGAACCTTTTTAATTTTTCCAATAACAGCACCATGCTTCTCCGGCGGCGGAACGGGAGAAAAAAACCGATTTTCCACGACGGGATCCGGAATATCTTGGTATTGAACGATGAGCTTCTCAATAAACTCCTTTTGAGAAACCCAAAACATTTTCTTCTTCTCCAAGTCGACCAGCTGGCCTTCGAGACTATCAAGCCTGGATTGCTGATCCGCTAAAACTGCTTGCTCAGCCGCTAATTTTTGTTTTAACGCATCAAAGGCGGTCATGGACTCAACAATACTATTGTCCAATGACGTCAACTTAGATTCCGCTTCACGCTTTTCATCCGTCACCTTTATGCTTTGGAATTCCAACTGCTTTCGGCGAGCCAAACAGCCCTGAATCTCCTTCATAATTTCTGTCAAACTGTTTTTAATCCCGACCTGCCGAGAGTTCAGCTCAAACAATCGATGCTCATCTGCCTTTATAGAATTCTTGGCCTCTTCGATTAATTGAACCAATTCATTAAGCTCTGTTTTCTTCTGAGAAACGTTTTGATCATGCAGTAGAATTGTCTCTTGCAATGAAGCGAGTTCTTGAGTTAATTCATCCATCTTTTGCTGCTGAATTACACACCGCTCCTGCAACTGTTTCTTCTGAGACTCCATTTTGGTCGTATTTTCTGCCAAACTCTCCAGACGCTCTTCATTGAAAGCAACCTGGCGAATATTCAACTCAATATCATTGACCATCTTGACTTCTTGAGATTTGTATTCACTGATCTTTTCTTCAAGATCCTGCAGAAGACCAGTTTCATGGTCAATAAGATTGGCCATTTCCTCAATTTGCCCCACCAAGGAAGATTCCTGAGTTCTTAACTCCTC
>JAEUSC010000470.1 GCA_016789035.1 Candidatus Omnitrophota bacterium | reverse complement strand
ATAAGCCGCAGCGGCTGGTGGTTGTTTCTCTGTCAAGTCTTGACGAAAACGCTCGGATCCGTGCGCTTCAAGAACGCATGTGGATCTGGAATGAGCAGGAAGTTAATTCATTAATGCATATCTATGATAAGCCTTACATGGTGCGATGAAGATAGGTGTAATTTCCGATACTCATTCGAATCCCATTCCACCTCAGGTCTTAGAGGCCTTTAAAAAGGTTGATCTGATCATTCATGGCGGGGATTTTTGTGATCAAAAAACCATAGATGCGTTGGCATCTCTCAAAGAGCTTAAAGGGGTCTGGGGGAACATGGATCCCACAGAGATCAGAAGTCAGTACCCCGCCAAGCTGATCTTTCTATGCGGCGGTTATACGATTGGCGTATTTCACGGTGAAGGTAACGGAGCGAAAGTGTTGCCTCGTGTGATTCAGGAATTTCATAAAGATAAAGTCGATGTGGTGATTTTTGGCCATTCCCATCAGGCGGTCAATGAGGTCATTAATGGGGTGTTGTATTTTAACCCCGGTAGCCCCAATGATACTATTAGCGCTTCCTGCTGCACTTATGGTATCCTAGATTTTTCGTCTAAAGGTGTGAAGGGAAAAATCATTAAGCTGTAGTTTGATGGTGAGTTTATGGATCGATTGTGGGCCCCGTGGCGTATCGCTTACATTAACAAGATTGGAAAGCAAAAAGGGTGCGTTTTTTGCCGGATCCTTAAGGAAGAGAAAGATGCAGCCAATCATATTTTCTTGCGACGGAAGCACACTTTTGCGGTCTTGAACATTTATCCTTACAATAATGGGCATGTCCTTATTCTTCCCAATCGTCACGTGGGGGATTTGGAAGATCTCGAGCGTATAGAGCGCGATGAGTTGTTGGACTTACTAGTTGAAGTCAAAGGCATGTCTCAATCGATTCTGGATCCCGGCGGTTTTAATGTCGGGTTTAATTTAGGCCGACTGGCGGGTGCGGGTTTTCCGGGGCATTTGCACATTCATATTGTGCCGCGGTGGAAGGGAGACTCAAATTTTATGCCTGTGATCGGTGGGACACGGGTGATGTCTCAGTCGTTAAATGAACTTTATAAGCGGTTTAAGAAATGCGCACAAGAAAAGAAATTGAAGAGTTAGAAGACAAGATCCTGGCTCCTTATGCCATGAAAAGTAAATATTCCGTCGGGCGTTTGTATAAGGAGAATGATCATTCTGGACGGACAGCTTATCAACGAGATCGCGATCGTATTGTTCATTGCGAAGCTTTTCGAAAGTTGGAATATAAAACTCAAGTGTTTGTTATATTCGAGGGCGATTACTATCGTACACGCCTGACGCATACGATAGAAGTAGCCCAGCTAGCCCGCACTATCGGTCGTAATTTGCGGCTCAATGAGGATTTGATTGAAGCTGTTGCCTTGGCCCATGATCTTGGGCATCCGCCATTTGGTCACGCTGGAGAGGACGCATTGAATGACATAATGAAAGAAGCCGGCTGCCGGAAGTTTAATCATAATGTTCGAAGTTTTGATATTGTAACTAAGTTTGAGAAGCGCTATCCCGATTTTGATGGTCTGAACTTGACCAATGAGGTCATGATCGGTATTTTGAAGCACCAGACGATATTTGATGATCCCGGTTCATCCAAAGAAATTAAAGGACGCTTGGTGCGTGATGAGGGAGCTACGTTTGAGGCCCAAGTGGTTGATGTTGCAGATTCGTTGGCTTATTTGAATCATGATATCGACGACGGACTGACATCTGGATGTATTACCAAGGAAGATTTGATGCAAAGCGAGCTTTGGAAGAAAGCCGTTGAAAAAGTTGGCGGTGTCCCCAAGTCTGGCAATTTGGAAATGTTTAAGTATCAGGTCGTTAAAATGTTGATTGATATGCAGGTCAGGGATTTTTTGGAAGCAACCGGCGAGCGCTTAGAAAAATTCGCTTTTAAGAATTCCAAAGAAGTTAAGGATTATAATTTTAAGCTTTCACGTGATGGAAAAAAGACGGTAGAACCCATGATTGGTTTCAGCTCCACCATGGCCCACGAGAGAAATCATCTGCAAAGCATTCTCAATGAAAAGCTGTATCATCATTATCGCGTCGAGCGCATGACGACAAAGGCACGACGAATTCTTAAAAGTATTTTTGAAGTCTACGCAGACAATCCCAAACAGTTGCCTTATGTGGTTTGTCCGCGCGATCGGAAATATTCTAAGAACGCCATTTATGAAATTATCTGTGATTACATTGCTTCAATGACAGACCGTTTCGCGCTGGATGAATATAAGAAACTTTTTGAACCATATCAAAAGGTTTAACGATGGCTGAAATGAAGAAAGAACGAGTGACGCAAGACATCAAAAAATATCGACAGATTCTTTCGGCTGTGCATCTCGTTTACCGGCTTGTTAATTCCACATATAACGTTAAGGAGCTTTCACTGCGCTTGACTCGACTGATGTGTCAATTTATCAAGGCCTCATCGGCAAGTGTTTATGTGTTAGACCCGATTAAACGTCACATTGTTATGATTGCCAAGTTTGAAAACGGGATCAATATTTTTTTAAATAAGAAAAAAGATTTTGCTCATTTGCCGGAGCGCGAAACGAGTGTGACTCGAGGCATGTCAATCTTTGATAAGCATATGATTGGTCTTCCATTGGTTGCGGAAGATATAAGTGGTGCGATTTTTGTTAAACGGGATAAAATTGAGGCTTCCTTCACTGATTTTGATCGCGAAATGTTGACGGTTTTTGCCGAGCAGGCGGTCACCGCGATTAAAAGCCTTCAATTGTATGAGGAGCAGCAGCGGACGATTTTAGGAAGTGCCCATTTTATAGGAAATATGTTAGCGCGCTATCCGCATTTTGAAGGAGTCAATCAACCCGTCTATTCAAAGATTATCACGTCGCTGGCAGAAAGTCTTCACGTCAGCCAGGAAGGAATTCGGCGGCTGGAGTATGCTAGTATTTTGCATGATACGGGTGTCATCGACGTTCCGTATGAAGTTTTAGCTAAGCGTAGTCAGTTAACGCCGGATGAGTTTAAAATCATTCGAGATATTCCTCGCAAAAGCGTGGCGTTGATCAAACCTGTCGAGTTTCTTCAGCCCATACTTCCAATTATTCTTTACCATCGGGAAAAGTATGATGGGACGGGCTATCCGTCGGGACTTAAGCGTGAGCAGATCCCTTTGGGGGCGAGAATTATGGCCGTCGTCGACGCATTTGAGGCTATGGTTAAAGGAAGGCCTTATCGGAAGAAAGTTTCTGTCCATCAGGCTATGCAGGAATTGGCTTCGCATGCAGGCACTCAGTTTGATCCTAAGGTTGTTGACGCGTTCTTAAATCTTGCCAGGGAAAAAAAATTTAGAAAATTCTTGAGTTTGATCTCACGGTAAGCCTATAATAATTCTACATTTGTTTAACCCCTATAAAATTCATTGGCAGGCCCGCAAAAGGTAAGGCCAGTACATTTTAATCTAAATATAACCCGATCTAAAAAGGCATTTAATGTGAACATCAACTATAAGCAACCGCAGTTTGAGCTTTTTCCAGGAAATTCAGGCCATGAAAGTGAGGCGGTCAGACCCAGGCTCTTTTTAGCCAATCTGACCTTGACGATAGAAAATCTTGTGGTTTTAAGTATTTTAGGTATAATGCTTGCTGTTTTTGCATATTCTTTGGGAGTTGAGAGAGGTAAGCATGTGATGGCGGCTCAGATGGTCGAAAGGACGCCGGTTAAGCCTTTAATTAGTGAGGCCCCAGTGGTTATCCAGCCGGCTCCACTGGCGGTGGCCAAATTCGATTCAGCGGTGGTAACGCCTCCAGCCGTAACCACTGTTGCACAGCCTGTGAATCGGCCCGTAGAAGCTAATGCGGAAACGAAGTCTCAAGTGTCTAATCCGGACTTTAAGTATACAGTTCAGGTTGCATCGTATGCAGATGAAAAATTTGCTAAAAAGGTGGCTGAGGAGTTAGATAAAAAGGGGTTTCAGACAATGGTTATACAAAAAGGAAAGTACGTTATCCTTTGTGTAGGTAAATTTAACCAAAAGAATGAAGCAAAAGCGACGATCGCAAAGTTAAAATCTAAGTACAAAGATTGCCTAGTAAGGAGTATGTAATATGTCATTACACCCATCTTTAAAGATTGATAAAGCCGGGTCAGCCCAGCGAACAGTTTTCTCTCGCATTGAGCGCATCAAGGAGCTAATGAAAAAGGGAATGTGGACCGATGCGACCAGCGTTACGGCTTTACCGAAGACAAAAATTGTAAGAATTAAAGCCAAAAAGAAAACAGCTGAAGCTGCTACCGCAGAAGGCGCTGCAGCTCCTGCCGCCGGTGCCGCTGCACCTGCCGCTGCAAAATCCGCAGCAAAAAAATAACATATTGTCTTTCATGATCCTCAGGACGCTCTTATTAGTCATTATGCTCTTTTGTCCGCTTCATTGGAGTTGGGCAGAAGAGCATTTTCCTTTCTTAGGCGAAGTTTCCGGAGATAAAGTGAGTGTTCGTGCCGGACAAAATGTAAATTTTGAACGCATAGATATTTTACCTGAAGGAACAAGGGTTATTGTCCGTCAGGAGCAGTATGGTTGGTACAAGATCCAGCTTCCAGCGACATCGAAGGTGTATGTACGTATGGATTATTTGACAATCGAAAATGATACCATTGGAAGAGTAGCAGCAAATCGCGTAAATGTACGAGCTGGCCGGGGGGCTAATTTCTCTTCCGTTGGGCAGCTGGAAAAAGGAAAATATGTAAGACTAGTCAATAAGATGGATGACTGGTTTCAAATTGTTCCTGTAGAAGGTTTGTTGGGGTGGGTTAGTAAAGATTTTGTTCGGTACGATTCAGAGGTAATTCCCGATTTGGATTCTTTGGGTTTGGCTCCTATTGCAGAGCCTTCAATCGTTGAAGCTGATATTAGTTCTAAGGTTGTCATTGATGAAAATCCTTCGTCAGCCGTTAGCTTCACCGGTATCATTGAGCCTATTGCACCCGCCAATACTCTCAATAGTTTGAGTTATCAGTTAAAGACAAATGAGGGAAAGATTTATTTCCTTCAAGGGCATCCGGCGGTGATGGGCCAATTCTCCCGAGAACTTGTCAAAGTGGAAGGTCACTTGGTGTCGGGTATGGTGAAGTTGCCGTATCCTGTTGTGGCCGTACGAAAATTCCAACTCGTCCTTTAATGATTGAAATAGCGTTCCTGATCGGCATTGCATTGGTGCCAGCGATTGTCCTGCATGAATGCGCGCATGGATGGACAGCGTATCGTTTAGGAGATCCGACAGCAAAACTCTCTGGCCGATTGACATTAAATCCAATCAGTCATATTGATCCGGTTGGTAGCGTGATTCTACCGGGCATCTTGATTTTTTCCTATTTTCTAGGATTGACTAATCATCTATTTTTGTTTGGTTGGGCAAAACCTGTGCCGGTTAATTTCTTGAAGTTGCGAAATCCTAGGCGGGACATGATGGTTGTGGCGGCCGCGGGACCGATTATCAACGTCATTATAGCGGTCATTTTGGCTCAAATCATTCGTTGGTCAGCCTTAGGAGACTCCTCACTTCATCATGTGCTATGCTGGGCCGTAGAATTGAACTTGACTTTGGCGCTGTTTAACATGATTCCCATTCCTCCTTTGGACGGGTCAAGAGTAGTGACTGGATTGTTGTCTCCCCAAATAGCTGTCGCTTATAATCAGTTGGAACGGTACGGAATTATCCTTGTATTGATTTTGCTGCAAGTAGGCCTTTTGTCATTTATTCAGCCTATTGTTGATGTCTTAGCTGGTTGGATAGGAGTGAAGTTATGAAGATTATTCCTCTAGAATTAAAGGAAAACAGTTACGAAATTCTTATTGGTAACCAAGTGTTGGATTCTTTGCCAAAAAAAATCAAGGCTCTTAAATTGGGCAAAGACGCTGTTATTATTTCCGATAAAACAGTTTCGCGGCTCCATGGACAGCGTGTTGCGAAAGTTCTAAGGGATGAGGGTTTTGTCATCAAGACATTTGTTGTCCCTCCTGGGGAAAAAAGTAAATCAGGTCCTGTAGCGTTAAAGCTGATTGAAGACATTGCGAGATATGATGTGGGCCGGAAAATATTCATTATTGCGCTAGGTGGCGGAGTCATTGGCGACTTGGCAGGTTTTGTGGCTGCCATTTACAAAAGAGGAATTCCTTATATTCAGGTTCCAACAACTCTACTCGCCCAGATTGATTCAGCCATCGGAGGCAAAGTTGCTGTTGATCTTGCCGTAGGGAAAAATTTGGCTGGCGCGTTTTATCAGCCCAAGATGGTTTTTACCGACATAAGTTTCTTGAAAACTCTGGATGCAAGGCAGATCCGAAACGGCCTGGCCGAAGCCGTCAAATACGGTATCATCGTCGACAAGCAATTATTCGTTTATTTAGAGAAAAGTTTCCAAGATTTCTTGAATTTGGATGAGGGGGTTTTGCAGCGGGTTGTTGAAACCTGTTCCCGAATTAAGGCCAGTGTCGTTTCCAAAGATGAGAAGGAATCTGGTGGTTTGCGGATGATCCTCAATTTTGGTCATACCTTAGGACATGCCATTGAGAATGCGGCAGCGTTTCGTTATCATCATGGGGAGGCTGTGGCGATAGGAATGAGAATGGCCGCGCACATATCAGTTCTCAAGGGGATGTTGCTTCAAAAAGATGATCAGAGAATTAATGCTTTACTGTCGTCGATTGGGCTGCCAGATTCATATGCAGGGCTTTTGAAGAGTCAAATTATTGCATCCATGAACCATGATAAGAAATTTATAGCTGCCCAAAATCGTTTTGTTCTTGCCCGCAGCATAGGTAGAGTTGAGATTGTGAGTGGGGTAGAAGGCGATCTTATCGACAAGGCAATTAAGCAGTTTAAGAAATAAAAACTTATAAACCCATCACTTTGAGAAAACGTTCCTCTCCGTTTTCCAAAATGTTCACACCTTTCGGTGTGACTTTAAGAATTTTTACCCCGTCCACGGTGTCGCCTTCCTCGTAGATCTGGCCGTCAATCAGTACTAAATTTTTCTCACCCTGGGTCAAGATGCCGTTGATGATCAGTCGGCTCGGGCTTTGTGTTCGAGGGGTTTTATCCACAGATGGTGTGGGTAACGCGCTTGGAATAGTTTCTGCAACGGGCGTTGTTTTTTCGGCAACGAGAGGCAGTTGCGTTGCTGTATTCGCGGCCTTGGCCATGGCATTAGGAAATTCATCTGTGGTTGAAACCTCGGGGAGTACCGATCGATCCGGTTGAGATGAAGGGCGAGCCTGAATTCGCTTTGTAATTTGAGATATTTGTTGATATATCACAGAGACGATTGACTGTCGGTTGAAAATGGGAACAAAAAATCCCGTTAAAAGGCAAAGGATGATCAGAACGATTGCAAGATGTGATTCCTTGGGAGCCTTCGGGGACTTTTGGTCCAGTTTTTGTGTTTTGTTTTCCGGAACGGAAATCGGTTCTTCAGTCATGGTTGATCGAAATCCTTCCTGCTGCGGCGCGGTTGATTCATTTTTCTCAGCGAGGGCATTTAGAGAAGAATTTGTGAATTCATTATCATCGATTTGATTTTGCAATTTTTTTAAAGCATCGTTAATAATACTCATGCGCTGATAACCTCCCGTGCGGCTTGATGAATGATATCCATATTAATTATGAGGCAGTCTCTTGCGAACCCTGCTAAAAGCGCCCGGTCGCAAATGATATTAATAAGTCGGGGTACTCCTTTGGAATATAGATAAATCGTATCAAAGGCATCCTGCGTAATCTGGATTGTACTCAATGAGCCTGCGGTTTTCAAGCGATGTAAAATATAATT
>JAEUSC010000256.1 GCA_016789035.1 Candidatus Omnitrophota bacterium | reverse complement strand
CAGGACAAAATTCGTGAACTCAGGTTAAAAGCAGAAGATGTCTTGTTAAAAGCGCACATCGAGGCCAAAGCCGCCTGGGAAGCCGGAGCCACGCCTGAGGAAATGAAGGATGTCCTGACGCTCATCCGACATGCCCAATGGCGATGGGATTTCGTGGCTGCCAGTCACGGCGGGTCTTTTCATGCGCCGTTAGAGTCGGCCCGGATCTTGGGGGCGTCTATTGAAAAATCGCAGGAAGCCCGGCTTTTACTGACAAAAATCCTTTTGGCTCATGGCGTTAGTCAAGTGGCAATGCCCGATGTCTCAACCAAAGAAAAGGCCCAAAAATACATTGGCCTTGATATGAATGCACTTATTGAGGAGAAAAAGAATTTTCTTAATTCTTTGAGCTCTGAAAAGAAATAGTAATTGCGAAAAAATCGAATTAGTATAAATTTCAATGATTTTGTTGAATGATGAATCTGTTTTTGTTATATTCGGTGAAATTAAAAATATCATTCTTGAAAAACTCCTCGAGATCTAAAGTTAATCATGTTTATTATCGGAATTAATCATAAAACGGCTCCCATTGAAATCCGCGAGAAACTTTATTTAAATCCGCTTCAGCAGGACCTTTTGTTAAGCGAATTAAAGTCTAACCCTGCCGTCGCTGAAGCATTTGTGCTTTCCACCTGCAACCGTATCGAGGTCTACATCAAACGTGTGGATGGTGTCAAAAATATGGATTTTGTAGTTTCGTTAATTGCTAAAATAAAGAAATTAAAGTTTGATTTTGAGTATTCCAAGCACCTCTATATCTATGAAGATAATGAGGCAATTAATCATCTGATGCGTGTGGCTTGTGGAATAGACTCATTAGTTTTGGGTGAAAAGCAGATTTTAGGACAGGTAAAGTCGTCCGTCGAACGGGCACGCGGGGTTGGAATATTGTCAAAGTACTTCAATGTGCTAACGAATATTGTCGTTCGTGCCGGGAAGAAAGCCCAAAATGAGACAGACATCAGCTGCGGTGGTTCATCTATCAGCTGGGCCGCAATCAATATGGCCGAAGACAAGTTAGGAACATTTGATGGGAAGTCTGTTTTAGTTATTGGGGCTGGCAAGATGGGTGAGCTCGCATTAGCCCAGATTCATAACAAGGGTGCACAAAAAATTTATTTGATGAATAGAACGGGAGAAAAAGCGGAAGCCCTTGCCGAAAAGTTTTCCGGGGTTCCGGTCTCATTTATTGATATTAAAGAAACCTTAACAGAAGTTGATGTTTGCATTTGTTCCGTCGGGGCACCTCATTACATATTGGACCGAGCAATGGTGGAAGCCATTATGGCTAAACGTTCGTATCGCAAATTGATTTTCATCGATATTTCCATGCCGAGGAATATTGATCCGGCAACTTCGTTGGTTGAAGGGGTTTGTTTGTTCTCCATCGATGACCTTGATAAGGTTGTCGGCGAGAATATGAAAAAGAGGCAAGCGGCCGTATTGCAAGTACAAAATATTATTGCTCAAAAGATCTCTGAATTTAGTGAAAAATGGAAGAAAATCCAAGAAGCCCACGAATCGGATTATTTCGAATCTGCTGAGTCAATATCTGCTGAATAATTAAAACAGAGGAAACATATCATGGATAAGCTAATTTTTTTGGGATATGCGATTTTTATGTTTGTCGGTGCCTATTTCGGATATAAGAAGGGGAGCAACATTTCGCTGTTTGCAGGGTTAGGTTCCGGACTATTTGTTTTGATTGGTACTTGGCTGATGTCCAAAAATATCCATACCGGGCATTTGTTTCTCGGGGTCGTTACAGGGCTTCTGACCTTTGTTTTTCTGATGCGCTTGATAAAGACAAAAAGCTTTATGCCTTCAGGGATGCTTTTCGGGGTTACGCTGATTGTTTTTGGGTATACGTTGGCACTCATTTTTCGGCAACCGAATGCTTAATGGTGGAAGAAAAAAATAAGTCCAAGATCAATGCTGATATGCTGGCATCCATCTGGAACATAATTGGTGGAATCTTTGGATGTTCGCTGCTGGGTTTTTTAATTGGAAAGAAAATTGACCAAGTCGTAATATCGACGCTGATTGGTGTGTTTATGGGCGGGCTTTATTCTGCACTTGAGGTGTGGAAAATAATCCGCAAATTAAATCAATAAGACTTTTTAAATTTGTAAAATTTTCTTAGTAAGTGTTGCTTAATTATTTTTTATTCTTTATGATGTTGCCTGCAAGTTAAAAAAATATGTCTTCTTCGACTGCACCATTCAAAATTGACGAATACGTTTTGCACCATGTGATGAATTCACATGAGTGGCATATTCCATTCTTGCCTCCGGTTAAGCTCCCCGTGTTTTTAAGTCTACATGCTCTTATGATTGTCATTTGGTCGGTTTTGTTATTGATAGTTTTTTTAATACTCTACAGGAAAAATCAACGTGTACCGACCGGGATTACCAATGCTCTCGAGGCTTTTGTACAGTTTATCCGGGATGACATTGCCGTTCCTTCGTTGGGGCAGAAGGATGGCGTTCACTATACTCCGCTGTTGTGCACATTTTTCTTTTTTATATTGGGATTAAATTTAATCGGAATGATTCCATTATTTGCAACTGCCACAGCAAATATCAATGTGACCTTTGCGTTAAGCTTTATCGTTCTTCTTTTTTTAACGGTTGGTACTATGTTGAGAAATGGAATCGGCGGATTTTTTCATGCGTTGACACCCGCGGGCGTGCCGATTTTAATTTTGCCGATTATTGTAGCGCTTGAGCTTTTAGGCGTTTTTATAAAAGCGACAGCGTTAACCGTTCGTCTTTTTGCCAACATGCTTGCGGGACACATGGTGATTTTAACGTTGTTGGGGTTAATCGTAATGTACGGACTCATTGCATTGCCGGCGTTAGCATTAGCTGTGGCCATCTCCGCATTGGAAGTTTTCGTTGCCTTCTTACAGGCCTACATTTTTACGCTGTTGTCGGCTGCGTTTATAGGACAAATGTATCATCCTGACCATTAATTGTAATTTTAAACGGGTAGATTTTTAATAACGCTGAGAAAGGAACCATCATGGAAATAACAGGTCTTCAATTAGGAAAAGTAACAGCTGGATTAGGATTAGGTTTAGTTGCGATCGGTGCCGGTATCGGTGTAGGCCAAGTTATTGCAGCTGCAATTGGCGGAGTGGCCCGTCAGCCTGAGGCGTCCAACAAGATTCAGTCCATGATGTTTATTGGAGCAGCGCTGATCGAAGGTGTGGCATTGATTTGCGCAATTTTTTGCTTTATGGCTTTACAATCCTAAATTTAAGGAAAGTTTATGTCCGAAAATTCCGAAATAACTGCCGTAGAGGGTGCCGGTCACCAAAAACCGGGTCTTACGATCATCCCGTCAGATGTGGCGATGATCAGTTTGACGTGGATTACATTTTTCTGCCTTCTTGTTATTCTGCAGAAATTTGCCTGGAAACCGATTTTGATGGCGTTGCAAAACCGGGAGAAAACAATCAGTGATTCATTAAAGCAGGCGGACCAAATCCAAAAAGAGCTTTCCGATGTACAGGCCTCTAAAGAAAAGATTCTTTCGGAATCCCGTCAGAATGCACAACAGATCATTGATGAAGCTCGTAAAAAAGCTACAGAACTCCAGCATGCCATTGAAGAAAAGGCCAAGAAGCAAGCACAGGATATTATTCAAACGGCCCATGAAGAAATTGCCGGCGAGCGTCAGCGTGCAGAGGTGGTTTTGAAAAAGCAAAGCGCTGCCTTAGCGGTAGACTTGGCCAGTAAACTTATCAAGGCGAACCTAGATAAGACCAAATCCGACAACATCATCGCGCAGGCGATTAAGGAAATTTAATTGTGAGTGATTCACGAGCCGCCAGACGATATGCCCAGGCCATTTTTTCAGTGGCCAAAGACCAAAATGTCCTCGCTCCTTTAGCCGAGGACATGACGGCGTTGCGAGACACGTTAAAGCAGTCCCTGGAGTTAAGGCTTTTTATCCAAAATCCAATCTTAGAAAAAGATGAGCAGTCCAAAGTGGTTCGAAGCGTTTTTGAAGGCCGCGGGCATCCCTTATTAGTGACATTTTTATTGTTTCTGATTGAAAAGAGCCGCTTGAAACTTCTCAGTGATATTACCGAGGTATTCGACAGTATATTTAAAAGCGAAAATCATTTGATGTCGGCGCAGTTAGAGGTTGAACGTGAAATTGAGCCATCGATGCTAAAGGAATTGAATGAAAAGATTTCGCAACGTTTTGGTAAGAAGGTTGAGACCTCTGTTGTAATTAATCCCGAACTTTTGGGCGGATTCAAACTCCATATCAATGACCTTGTTTTTGATGCGTCGCTTAAGACGCAGTTGGGCAAGTTTCAAGAAAATGTTTTCTCAACGATTTAAGGAAGGTAATCGTTATGACAATTAAACCAGAAGAAATTTCTTCCATTTTAAAAAATCAGCTCGAAAATTTCTCCGCAAAAGTGGAGACCTATGAATCCGGTGTGGTTTTGAGCGTCGGAGACGGGATCGCTCGTGTCCACGGCCTTTCCAAGGTCATGGCCGGTGAGCTTGTGGAATTTGGCAACGGTATTCGAGGCATGGCCTTAAACCTGGAAGAAGATAATGTGGGTGTTGCGATTTTTGGAAAAGATACCCAAATCAGGGAAGGTGATGAGGTCAAGCGTAGCGGCAAAATTGCCTCTGTCGGCGTGGGTGAAGCGCTTTGCGGACGTATCGTCGATGCTCTGGGAAATGCGATTGATGGAAAACCGGCCATTAAAACGACTGAATTTCGTCCGATTGAAGTTAAGGCTCCTGGAATTATTGATCGTAAAAATGTGCATGAGCCCATGCAAACAGGTATTAAAGTTATTGACGCCTTGACCCCCATCGGTCGAGGGCAGCGGGAGCTGATTATCGGTGATCGCAAAACCGGAAAAACGGCCTTGGCAATCGACGCTATTATTAATCAAAAGGGAACGGGTGTTAAGTGCTTTTATGTGGCTATTGGTCAGAAGCGATCGACGGTGGTTCAGGTTTATGAAAAGCTCCGCCAATTTGGAGCCATGGAGTACACGACGATAGTGGCGGCAACCGCATCCGATCCTGCGCCCATGCAGTTTTTAGCTCCCTATTCCGGCACGGCTATGGCCGAATATTATCGGG
>JAEUSC010000253.1 GCA_016789035.1 Candidatus Omnitrophota bacterium | reverse complement strand
TTGTGATCGATATCATGCATCAGGAATTTGGTGGTGAAGAGGCCTTCTTAAAAGAAATTTCCCGTCTGACCGTGGCCGGTATGAAAATCATCATTTTGTCAGCGCATGCTGAAGACCATTATTCTGAAAAATGTCTGGCCGCCGGATCCTGCGGTTACGTCTCCAAAGATAAGATTCTCTCCTGTCTCGCTCCTGCCATTCGCAATGTCCATTCCGGACTCAAATTTGTTTCTTCCAATTAAAGAGTAAAGGAATGTTATTTTTTAATGTTTCTTTAACATCACGTTCATTTGCTTTGCTTTAAAATTCCTTTGCTAACCGCAAATCCTTTCTTCCTAAAACCAACACGACATATTGATTAAAGGGGGGCCTATGAGAGCTTTATGTTGGCACGCCAAAAGTAATGTTCAAGTGGATAATGTTCCTGATCCTGTGCTTGTTGATTCTACCGATGTTATTATACAAATCACCTCTACAGCTATTTGCGGTTCTGATCTGCACCTGTATGACGGATACATGCCGGCGATGAAAAAAGGCGATGTTCTTGGTCATGAACCGATGGGTATTGTCGTTGAAGTCGGCTCGCATGTTAAGAAATTAAAGAAGGGTGACCGTGTGGTTGTGCCGTTTGTCCTGGCCTGCGGTTCTTGCTTCTTCTGTCAGAAGACGTTGTTTTCCCTGTGTGATAATTCAAATCCCAACGCGTCAATGGCGCGAAAGATGATGGGGCAATCGCCCGCGGCGGCGTTAGGGTATTCTCATCTTTTAGGCGGCTTTGCCGGCGGACAGGCTGAATATTTGCGTGTGCCTTATGCCGATGTGGGACCGATATGTATTACGTCTGATCTTCCCGATGAAAAAGTTCTATTTCTGTCAGATATTTTTCCGACGGGATATATGGCCGCTGAGAATTGCGAAATGGAACCCGGGGATACAATTGCGGTGTGGGGCTGCGGTCCTGTAGGACAGTTTTCCATTCAATGCGCTTGGATGCTAGGGGCGGGACGCGTCATTGCTATTGACCGAGTTCCTGAACGGCTGGAGATGGCCAGAAATTTTGGCAGGGCGGAGACTATCAATTTTGAGACACAAAATGTTTATGATCAACTGATGGAGATGACCAAAGGCCGGGGGCCGGACCGCTGCATTGATGCGGTCGGCGCAGAGGCGCACGGGGTCGGCGCAATTGATGCACGCCTGGATAAAATGAAGGCGGCGGTTAAGCTAACGACGGACCGCGCGCACGCGCTGCGGGAAGCCGTTTTTTGCTGCCGCAAGGGAGGAACGGTCTCGATTCCGGGCGTATATATAGGCTTTCCGGATAAAATGCCGTTTGGTGCGATTGTTAATAAGGGTTTAACACTGAAATCTGGTCAGACGCACGTTCAGCGTTATCTTCCCCTATTGTTAGAGATGATTGAAGACGGCAAGATTGATCCTTCCTTTGTCATTACGCATATGTTGGACCTTGAGGACGGCCCGGAGGCGTACAAAACGTTTCGGGATAAAAAGGACGGTTGCATCAAAGTGGTATTAAAACCCAACATGCCGGTGGCTGATAAGCCACTCGCTCAGGGTGAAGTTTATGTAGAGAATTCGTCTCAAATTAACATACATACCGTTTCACCCCTCCAGTATTAATGTCCAATTCCCCTGGCTTGACTCTCATGGAGTTGCCAGGGGAGCTCCTTTCCGGTTGCTTCCTGATTGATCCAACACATTAAAAATAAGTAATTTTTTATTCATCTTTACTTAAGTAAGCGTTTGCTATATTCAAAACAACTTCAAGTCGTGTTAAGGAAACCAACTCAAGGAGGTATCATGAATACATTGCATTCCAAAAGCGGTAAAATCGGTTGGGCTATTTTATGGTTGTTAGGTGTTCCAATTCCAATTTTGCTGATCTTGTTTGTTTTAAGAGGATGCACTTAGAGAGGTATCCTTCCCCGTTGAAGGACCGCAAAGTTGTAGTTTTATACTGCATATAGCGAGAGATAAGCGCGTGGTCAGTCATTGCAACAGCGCTAGGCTCCATTGAAGTTATTAGCCCCTTGATCAGACAGGAGGTCGATCAGGGGGCTAATTATTTTATTGCCGTATTTCATTTATAACCTTCCAAATATCTAAAATTTCTATCGCTCCCCGCTTCAGTTTAGTCTTATAATCCCTCTCAAAGGTACATGCTAATGTCATTACTCGGAGGGATTATGAGGCTTTTTCTTGTAGTTTTTCTTTTGTGCGCGGCATCTGAAGTCTTTGCCCGCGGGATCGACGGCGTCGACAGCGCGCCTGTGAGTGTTGTTAATAGCGAAGATATTCAAAGGTCGGCGAGCCGCAGTCTTAAAGATATTGTCAATACAGTTCCGAGCGCAACAGACTTAAGTGTTCAGAAGGAGGACTTTTCTAAGGCGCAGGTGAACCTGCGGGGAAGTCTGACCTTAATTGATGGCCGCAGGCTCACCAAGAAACAGGAAAAAGAACTGGGTAATTATCTTTCACCAGATATCAACGCAATTCCTCAGGCCATCATTGACCGCATCGAGGTTGTCAAAGAGGGGGCATCCAGTCTTTACGGGAAGGATGCCATTGCCGGCGTGGTCAATGTGATTACGAAGTATCCCATTAACGCCCAAAATCCCGCCGCAATGCCGAAATTTACACCTCGCGAAAGCCAATGGTCACTTGATGGAATCAGCGTTGGTCGCATTGGCATCGGCCGTCAGAATGGTCAGTACAATTACGGCCTTTCCACATATAGCAAGGACGCGTGGGGGTGGCAGCCGGGTGCCGGACTCGCGCAGTCTTATGGTCTTCAGGGACCGGTCGTCGCTCTCGGCAAAACACCTGAGGGTCCCGCGCTTTCCATCTTTAACGATTACGGCGCACGCATCGGCGACATTACAAAAGCCAAAATCAATTACGACCCGGGTGTTACGTCGCGGTACCTGTTGCAAGCCGAGTACAAAAATTTTGGTCTCTCCTATACGCCGGGTGACCGGGTTTTTTATGGGAATGATTTTAATCCGTACGGAGTCGTGGTTCTGCCTCGCGGTCGAAGCATGGGTGATCTTTACCGGACGGGAGATGTTTTAAATTATAGGCTCAATCATTTTTCCAGTTATGAGGATTATTTGGATTGGGAAGAAGAGGGTTGCGCGCGTCCGTACGTCACGGAACCGGTATGGGCCCGCAGTGTGCAGAAGAAGCCTCCGACCGAGCCGGAAGTTGCGCCCGTTCCCAATGATCCGCTTTATAAAAAGATCAAAGCCAAAAAGAAAGGCGGCATTCCTCTTGTCGGCGGGCTTGTCAACGGAGTTGTCAGTGTAGGGGCCGGTGTGGTCGGAAAAGGGGAGTTATCTGCCGTTGATAAAGACGGACCGGAAGTTTACGACCAATACAGTTTGCCGCAAATCGGATTTTTACCCAGGACGGATGAGAAATCCGCATGGAATAAGGTGGATAGTGATTCTAAAAACGTCATCGTGGCTGTCATTGATTCAGGGCTGGACATGATGCATCCCGACGGTCCGCAATACATCTGGACAAATGACAAAGAGATTCCTGATAACGGTAAGGACGATGACAACGACGGTTACACGGATGATGTGCACGGTTGGAATTTTCTAGATGAGACCAATGACCTGACCGATCTGCGAGGGCACGGCACCATGGTGGTGGGCATTATTGCCGCGCGTACAAATAATGGCATGGGGATGGCCGGCATTAATCCGGGCGCGGTCATTATGCCTTTAAAGGTGGCGGATAAAAACGGCAATACTAATAGTTTGAATATTTTCAGGGCCATCAAATATGCGGTCCTCCACGGGGCCAGGGTGATCAACGTCAGTTTGGGCGGACCGGGGGTCTCCGAGTTAGAAAGGCTGGCCATTAACTTTGCACGGACAAGCGGGGTTTTGGTTGTTGTTTCCAGTGGTAACGATAATGAGTATTTACATTTTTATGGCGTAAGTTCGTCTTCCCAGGCCCTGGCTGTTGGGGCCTTGAATTTTGATGGAACAAGAAGCACGGTCTCCAATTGGGGGCCGAACAATTCTTTGATGGCACCGGGTGAGGAAATTTATTCCCTGCATTCCAAAGATGCCCCGTGGGACGGTCCTGCGGGAAGTAAGGAGCGTTTGTACACCAAAGCCTCTGGCACATCGTTCGCGGCCCCGATGGTCACAGCCACAGCCTCACTTTTATTGGTCAAGGATTCAAAGTTAACGCCGGATGATTTGGAAGATGTCCTATTGTCAACGGCCAAACGGGGTGATGGCGGAGCGTGGAACGGACAGACCGGGGCTGGTGTGTTGGACGCGGCCAAGGCCTTGGAGTCAGACGGCGCCGGCTATTTTAATGTCCGCATTACAAATATTGATGTGAATTATAAAGACAGGAGAACTGTTGAATCCGTTGATGTCTATGCCACGGTGCGCGGCAAGGTTGATTATTTTACTGTCGAACTTGGCAAGGGAAAACAGGCGCGCAGTTTTAAACCCGTGATCGGCCTAGAAAAGCAGCAGGCCAATGGCGATCTGGTGGCGCATTTGACGCCGGAACAATTGCGTGGTAGCAATGACTGGCAGATTCTCATTCGTGCCCGAGATGAAGCTGGTAAAGAATACACGGCTCAAACTCTGTTATCATTAAGTGAGGGAAGATATGAATAGGATACGTTTCTCATTTTATCGGTCACCGAGGCAATGGCTTTCGTCTAGCAAGCGGTCATTTCGTAAGCAGATTAGCTCGGGTACAATGATATTAGCATTTATTTTTTTCTCATTATCGACTAGCATTTACGCTGCTGCGTTACCTGTCACGGCCACTGCCGAGAATTCCAGTCTGATTTTTCGTGTCAATCATGACTTGGGTTACACGACCGGATCTTTTGGTGATTATACGGCCGTCGTGGAAAAAGGGGAATCTGACCAGATTCTTTCCGTAAAAGTTCTGGTGAACACTCAAAGTATAAACACGCGTAACGAGTTTAGGGATGAAGGATTGCGCTCAGACCTGTTTCTGGATTCTCAAAAATTTCCGCAAGCCACGTTTGAAAGTGGCGCTGTTCATGGAAATGAGGTCCAAGGGACTCTTACGCTTAAAGGCGTGACCCGTCCCATGACCGTTAAAGTTGCAAAAACGTCCTCGGGCCAGCTTGTTTTAACAGGCGAATTTAACCGTGCGGATTTTGGAATCACGTATAACAAAAATCTGGCGGATAAAAAGAAGTCCATTGGCGAGGTTATCGAAATCGTTCTGGAATTCAGATCGTAGGACTTTCTCCTTTCCTCGGAAAATGATTTTTGAAAAGTTTTTAATTCTAAATTCACAGTCCCTTCATTCGACAATTGGTATTCTACCTATGCCCTTTACGAAGCTTTCTAAGTGGTGGCTTGAAAAAATTATAAATGAGAATTCCAATAGGTAAGGGCGACCTTATTTACTGAAGAATCCAGTTTATAACTCAAGACAGGAACACTTAAAGTCCCCGTAGAGGGCATTTTATTCCCGCATAACGGCGTGCCTTTCCAATTCGAAGTATTTTCTCAACCTGACCGCTTACTGCGCCATCGTGTGAGTCCTCAAAGGGAAGGAAAATTTTTTGTGCAGCGTGCTTTACGCACAAAGGCAGGATACCAGGCAGAATGCTCCCCATGCGGTGGGGGAATGCATCGGCTAAGGTGCAATTACTGAAACATTTATATTTATAGATAAGGGAAGGAGAATGATATGAGTAGAATCGCTGTTATTATTGATGAAGGTTTTGAAGACTCCGAATATCAGAAACCGGCACAAGTCCTTGAGGAGGCCGGTCATCAAATTATTCATGTTGGACTTAAAGAAGGGGCTCAAGTCAGCGGGAAAAATAAAAGCGCCCAAGCTCATATTGATGAAGCTGTAACAGATGCGTCTGTGGAGGACTTTGATGCACTTTTTATTCCTGGTGGAATGTCTCCCGATCATCTACGCGCGGATCCGCAAGCTGTCAGTTTCGTCAAAGATTTTGTCGACAGTGGTAAACCTGTATTTTCAATTTGTCATGCCCCGCAATTGTTGATTAATGCACAGGTTCTTGAAGGACGGAAGATTACCGGTTGGAAGTCGATCGTGCAGGATATTAAAAATGCGGGTGCTGAGTTTGTCGACAAGGAAGTGGTTGAAGACAGAAATATTATCTCCAGCCGTTGTCCGGATGATATTCCGGCATTTAACAGCAGGATTCTAAAAAAGCTGCAACAGCTGGAGAATACCAGGCAGGCCGCTGAAAAGACATGAGTGGGCATATTTAAATCTTACTAATAAAGTTTCCGTCGATGATAGTGCCAAAAGCCTTGATGAAACCATCAAGGCTTTTGTGTGTTAAGTGTTTTCAGAGAGCGGTTGCTATAAGACAGCGCGAGGTCCAAATATTAAAGCGGCATGAAAATAGCATTAATGCAGTTATAACTTACTTTTAACGGTGGATTAATGTCGAGTTCTTTATACTCACAACTAAAGTCTATGCTAACTCTAACAAGGAGGAAGATATGAAGAACAAAATCATTGCGGGCACAGTGATGTCTTTGTTGTTAATCGTCAGTGGTGCTCAGGCCAACCGAATGATGAATGTCGATGAGAAAGTCAAAGATATGCAGAGGGAGTTAAGCCTGACGGACAATCAGGCCAACGAGGTTCGTCCCATTCTTCAGGACTTCAAAGACAAAATGGAAAATCTTAAACAGGACAAAGAATCTAAGTTAAGCAAGGTTTTATCGGACGAACAAATGACAAAGTTTAGAGATATGAAGGATGACAAAGATAAATACTAGTCCCACAAACAAAAAGGAGTGTTTATGAAAAACCAATCACAACCAGCAACAGAAAAAACAAATCAGGGTTCTAACGTCCAACAGGAAAAGAAATCCCGTAAGGACATGCAAAACAAGAAGGATCAATCTCAAGATGCTGATGAAGAAAAAGCAGATTGGGATCAAGCGGAAAGCGGAACCCGACGCTAATTTCTGGCTTTCATGGGATCGAGATCGAGCAGGGCTGCGTGGTCTTGGCTGATACGGTCCCATGAAGGCTGGAAAATTTAAAAAACCGAAACGCAATCCCAGAAACAATCCCCGGTTTATTACGTTAGCTACCAAAACTTTGAACCTCCATAAAGGACGCCAATGTTAACCACCACCGCTTGGGAGAATGGATATCCCGCCAGAATCGTTGTCTTGCGCGCATTGATGTTAGGTGATCTTTTATGTATGGTTCCTGCCTTACGGGCTTTGAAAACTCAGTGGCCGAACAGCCGTATCACGTTAATCGGTCTGCCCTGGGCCCGAGCATTTGCGTGGCGCTTTAACTGCTACATTGATGACTTTATCGACTTTCCAGGATTTCCGGGTTTGCCGGAGCGAAAGCCACATGTAAATGATATTCCAGAATTCCTGAAAGCCGTGCAGGAGGAAAATTTCGATCTCGCTTTGCAAA
>JAEUSC010000111.1 GCA_016789035.1 Candidatus Omnitrophota bacterium | reverse complement strand
AAAAGGCTGATATCGGTGTTTCCATGGGAATAACCGGAACGGATGTGGCCAAGGAAGCTTCCGATATGGTTTTAAGCGACGACAACTTTGCCTCCATTGTTTATGCCGTTGAGGAAGGCCGGGCGATTTTTAACCGTCTGCGGAATGTGACAGCTTTTTTGATGACAACTTGTTTGGGGGAACTGTTAACGCTCATTATGGCCATGGTCTTCTTAGGTGTTCCGCCCTTGGAACCTATTCAGATTTTATGGATCAACGTCGTGACCGGTGCTTTGCTGGCGATTCCATTAGGAATGGAACCAAAGACAGGAAAAGAACTGTCTGATTCTCCGCGTTTACGCTCAACATCCATCATTTATCGTGGAATGATCTTTCGCATTTTATTTCTCAGCGGGATGCTGGCCCTCTCAGTTTTTCTTATTTTCCGCTGGTGCATGGATCGAATGCCCGCCCAAGAAGCGCGAACGATGGCCTTTAGCGCTATCATTGTCTTTGAATGGCTGTTGGCTTTCAGTTTTCGCTCAGACACTCAAACCGCTTTTGAGCTTGGCCTTTTTAAAAACAAATGGTTGGTTCGGGCTTTGCTTGTTGCGGTCACGCTGCATCTGGCTATCAACTATCTTCCGGTTGTGCATACGTGGTTCTACGTTGTGCCGATGAAGCCCTATGAGTGGGGACTAGCGTTGATTCCCGGTGTTGCCGTCTTTGCCATCGAACATCTCCGGAAGAAAATGGCCCCGCAGTTATTCAGTCGGGGGAAGTAACGTTTCGAGATTATTTGGGGTCTTTGATGGTGACAATGTTTATGGCCACAAACAGGCTTTCTTTAAATATTACAGCTGCTGTTGGATATTTATGGTTTAATGAACGTGTTGCAGGAAAAGTTGCGAAAATATGTCAACCGTTGTGATCGTCATTATCCATGGTAAAACTTATTGCCGTCATAGCAGGATGTCTCATGATGATGGGTTCTTCAGCCTCAGCCCAAACCAATAACGCCGCTTCTTTTGCTGTGGTTGAGCTCTTTGCCTCCGAAGGGTGTTCGAGCTGTCCGCCCGCTGATGTCCTTTTGCAGACCCTGGCGCAGGAAGCCAGCGCTAAGGGGCAACATTTTTATCCGCTGACGTTTGCCGTTGACTATTGGGATTACTTGGGGTGGAAAGACCCGGCCAGCGATGCGGCTTTTACCCGACGGCAACAAGAGTATGCCCGCGCGCCTGCGGCCGACCTGTACACGCCGCAAATGATCATCAATGGTCAGGAGAATTTTGTCGGATCCGATGAACGAAAAGCCAGGACGGCCATTGCTAAATATCTGGCTATGCCTGCTGCTACTGAGATCACCGCTGGGGCCATGCCCACGGCCGAGGAGATCACAATCGTCTACAAACTTTCCCAAAGCCTGCAGGATTTCGTGCTTCACGTTGCCCTTGTGGAGCACCACACCGAAAGCCACCCGACAAAAGGGGAAAATTCTGGGGCGACCCTTACGCACACCAATATTGTCCGCGCCTTTAAGACCGTGCCCGTGACCGATCGGACCGGAACCGTCATCCTCGCCCGCCCGCAGGAGGATGACCTAAGTCCCTTTTCGGTGATTGTGTATGCGCAATCTTTGAAAGATTTGAGGATTTTGGCGGCCTCTGAAGTTGCCTTGGACCATCCATAGATTGTTCCTTTTCAGACGAGTTTATGATGTGTCGTGCGTTTGGCTGACGCAGCAGTGGCCTGCTATTTAAATGAAGGGCCTAAGTATTTTAGAAGTTGTTTTTGTTTCTTTTTATTAAGAGTAAACTCTTGAGCGCGTATAGAGCAACAATCCTAGTGCGAGTAACCGAGTCTAGAAAGCAGCCGTCAGACAAGTGTAAGCGGACCGAAGGTTTCCCGCTCATCGGAATCCAGGGATGAGAATTTTTCTATCAAAGTTTAAGAGCAGTCAGTTTGACTATGTCATCTGGCTGCTTATTTTTTTGATGTATGCACCCGCGCTGAAGTATCTGTATGAAATGCGCTGGAAAAATATCGATTATTCGCACGCGTATTTTATTTTTCCCGTGGCCCTGGCCATGATGTGGTGCCAGAGGGCAACATTGCTTGAGACTTCTCGTCGGCATCAGCCTGCGTCGGGAGACGCGATAGGCCTGGCCGCGGCCGTCATCGGGCTAGGGATGTTTACCTTCGGTTGGCGTCATGATTTTTACATGATTACCGCCCTATCCATGATTCCTGTTTTTTGGGGGGCTGTGCGGTTCTTGTACGGACATGAAACGGCCCGCGCGGCCTCAGGATCGATCCTTTATTTGCTGTTTCTTGTCCCGCCTCCGCTTGGTCTTTTAGACCAGCTCACTTTGCCGATGCGTTATGGCGTATCCGCGGCCGCTGAAGTGATTTTGAAGGCATGTCATTATCCCGTCTTAAAAAAAGGTTTGTTGATCTCTATCGGCGGGCATGAATTGTTTATGGCGTCGCCTTGCAGCGGGTTTCGTTCGCTCGTGACTGTTCTGGCGTTGACGGTGGCCTATGTGACTTTCTCCGGCGTCCGTGGTGTCCGGAAAATGGTCCTTGTTCTGTCGTCTATTCCGCTGGCATTGCTCGGCAATCTCTTGAGAGTGATCGGTCTTTGCCTGGTGACGTTTTACGCCGGGCTCGAAGCTGCCGAGGGTCCGTTTCACGAATTGAGCGGGATTTTTATTTTTATTTTTGTTCTCGTCTGTTTAATAGGCCTTGAAAAATTACTGGACCGGGACACAAAATGATAGATACGCGGACTTTCCGAAAATTTTTGATGCTGCTCTTGGTCGGCCTGGCTATGGCGGCCGCGTTTTTGCCGAAGAAAACCCGTTATGAAGGATTGAATGTCTTGTCAGAAATCCGCATCCCGTCAGAAATGCCAGGATGGACGAGTGTGGATATTTCGGATCAAATCGACGTGAACCAAGACGTCTATAACTTTATCAGTGACGTTTTTGCGCGTATCTATCAAAATCCCTACGGCGAGCAGGTTCTGCTTCTGGTTTTGGATGCCGGCAATTTTCATAATCCCAAGGTATGTTACACCTCCTCGGGTTACTCCGTTAAAGAGAAGGAGTCAGTCACGCTTAGCGTTGACCAAACGAAGATCAAGGCGAACATGCTGGATATTCACAGGCCGGACAGGGCGATATTTTTGTTTTATTGGAT
>JAEUSC010000088.1 GCA_016789035.1 Candidatus Omnitrophota bacterium | reverse complement strand
GTAGGAACTCATAATTACGTTAAGCTTAACATACTTTTATGGTCCCGCCCCGGGCGAACTTGAAATTCTCACACCACCTCCCCCACTGGCGGTGTGGGGAAGAGACCGCGTGGTGACTAGTGGCTTCTCTGCCGTAAAACCTGGGCCAGGGCCAGACAGGCATCGACCGTGGTAAAGATCCCCACGAGTTTTCCGTTTTGCACAACCACCGCCGAGCCGTAATGATGCTGGGCCATTTCATCGGCCACGTGATCCAGCGGGGTTTCCGGCGTGGTGCTGTACACGTGAGTTTGGCAAATGTCTTCAACCGCAACTTTGTTGGGATCGGCATCCAGAAGGCTGGTCGCCTGCAGGATGTCGCGGTCGGAGACGATCCCGATCACCTTCTTGCCGTCCATGACCGGCAGATGGCGGATCTTTTTTTCTTTCATCAGACTTTGGGCCTCGGCCATGCAGGCGGCGCCGTCAATGGAAACAGGTTCGTACGTCATGTATTTTTGGATGGTCGGAACACTTTTGGACATAAGAGCTCCTTTGAATGAGGGTTAAAGGGTTTGATCTGCTTTGAGTGTATTAAGAAAGCAGCCGCCCGCCCATTGGTAATACTACGCAGTCGCGGCGGGGATGACGGTAAAAAACCTCTCCCCAGTGCGGGGAAGGTTACCTTGCCCCTTTATCCTGCGGCATATCCTCCAGACCGGGCTTCACAAGGATCGCCTCGCCCGTCGTGTCCACGTAAGATTTAATGTTCTGTTCTAAAACGTCCACGGGTTTCTCAAAATCTTCCCGCTCAAAGATGGAGATCTTCACCCAATACGACCGGTGGATCTTAAGCCCTTTAACGGGACCGTGCACCAGATTAAGCGATCGGTGATTGGCTGGAATCTCTCCTTCTTCGACAAACGGCTCCCCTTCAGGATTTTGAAATTCCGCCTTGATGCGCATGGGCCGCTTAAAAGGCTGATGCATCCTGACCTGCAGCACATACGCGGCGCCGTCTTTACGGACACCAAATCCGCCCACAATCGTTTCCATGTTTTTGCTTTTCTGCGGTTTGGGCTCGGTGATGTTCGACCCCTTGCGCCATGTGCCGGAAATAAGCGTGTCCGCACCGGCATTCAAACTGACCAGCAATGCGACAGCCATTATTACCGCGAAGATTCGATTCATAGAGTTCCTTTCTTTGAATGCAATCAGATTTAACGCGACCGAACGACACCATTACCTGAGAGAATCGCTGCCAAACGTTGAGAGAGAACATTTGGGTATCAGGTCACTCTGCGGGCGTGGCTGTTTTGTAAAAGCAAATTATTAAGATAAACCTCCCCAGATTCGCCTGCAATAAAAACATCGGCTAAATACCGATCGTATTTGTCAGAGCGCGAGGTGAAGATGGTCATTGTGTCCGCTTTCTTAATGAGCGTCTGCACAAACGCCTTGGCCGCCTCACCGGACTTCGTTGACATCTCCGGAGCATCGATCCCGCGCAGACGCAATGTCTCGCGGTGCTCCAGGTCAAAGCCTAAATCGATCCGCACCTTGAGCGTGTCTCCGTCGATGATGCGTTCGACCGTGGCCTGGTAGGTGAAAAGATCTTTGGCCGTGCGTTCGCTTGTCTTTAAACTAAATGACTCATCGCCCGAAGAATACTCACTTTCCACAATTTGATTCTCAGTGAAGCGGCTTTGCACACGAACGGACACACGTTTGAAAATCCCGAAACCTAAATCCAGAAAGAGTGTGTCGTCCTTACCCAACCCCACCTGCGGACGTTTGATCAAGCGGTAGGTGTACGGTGTGCCGCGCTTGGGCGTGAGTAATTCTTGAGGAGCTGACGCGGGTGCGGGTTCGCGCATCTCCTCCCCCTTTTCTTCACGGGTTTTCCGGACAAGTTGACGGATATCTTTGGAATTCAGTCTCTGTTTGACCGCCTTCTCTTCGATCTGACGACGCAGCTTGTCATCATTTAACGGTAGAAGTTCAACGTGGTCGGTCCAGTCCAATTTAGCCGCCGGCGGCTGAATTGAATTTAGCAAATAAAACTGCCGCATTTTTCTTAGAACAGTCTGCGAAAAGCCCGGACCAAATTTTTTCGTGAGCGCTTGCGAAAGTTCCCGCAGGAGTGCCGTACCATACTGAGCACGCATTGCGCCATCTTGTTCGACGAGCACAATTTGCTTTCCCGTTTCCCAGGCAAACTGCACCTGCGCCTTGCGGGCGGTGGTGTAAAGACGGGAAATGTTGTCGACTAATTTCTGAAATCTGTTCGTTGCTGGTGTTGGCATATTGTTGATAAAAAATAATTGAGCGGAGTTATCCCCGTCTTTGTTTCTTCATTCGTCACAAGCGATAGCGAACAGCCCTGGCCGCACCTTCCCGAGTGATAATACCGCAACGCACAAGAGGACTGATCAGCTGATTGACGCGGGCGCGATTGATCTTCATCGCCGTCCCGATCTCTGTTGCGCCTAAGATTCCCTTTCGCTCAAGCAAATCCAAAAGCTCTTCCTGTTTAGGCGTCAATGAAATGCCTTGTAACCGAAGACTCCCCGCCTTGATCCGGTTTTGCACATCCTCGTGCGCCCACGCCAAACCCTGGGCGACATACTCCACCCAATGCGTAAAATCGCCGTCCATCTCGCGCGTCCCCTGGATCATGCTGTAATAACGCGGACGATCATTCGCAAAGAAATCATCCAGGCCCAACGTACACATAGGCTCAAAATCTTTTTCCCAAAGAAGCCACTGTCCCACCGCCCGGCCCACGCGGCCATTGCCGTCGACAAAAGGATGAATGGTCAGAAACTCATGATGAAAGACAGCGCTACGAACCACCGGGTGTAAAGTCTCATCCTTCGTCCAGGCAAAAAGGGCTTTCATGCGGGCAGGAACCTGCGCAGGAGCCGGCGGGGTAAAAATGACCTTATTGCGGGCATCGACAATATAGTTCTGGATCCGGCGATACCGCCCTGTGCGTTCCTTGGGTAAAAGCCCGCGGACCATCCGGCCATGCAAAGCTAAAAGTCCTTGTTTG
>JAEUSC010000084.1 GCA_016789035.1 Candidatus Omnitrophota bacterium | reverse complement strand
GGCGGTCATTGTAACGCCTATGGGATCGGCTGATGCGGTTGTCTCTGCTTGGGAAAAGCGCGATGGCTTTTGGGAGCAGGTCTTTGACCCGATGCCGGCGGTTGTTGGCCGCAAGGGAATGGCACCGTTGGGGAAGAAAAGGGAAGGCGACGGCCGGACGCCGTCGGGCATTTTTGACTTGAAAACTGCGTTTGGTTACGCGCCTGAGCTGGATACGAAATTGAATTACCGGCAGGCAACGTCAGCGGATCTTTGGATCGATGATCCCAAGTCTCCGGAATATAATCAGTGGGTCAAGGCGCCAACCCCTGCGGCATCATATGAATTGATGAAACGTGCGGATGATCTCTACAAAATGGGAGCTGTCATAGAATACAATACGAATCCTGTTGTTTCTGGGTACGGCAGCGCAATTTTTTTGCACGTTTGGAAGGGGCCGGACCATCCGACGGCTGGATGTGTCGCGCTGGATGAGGATGATGTTTCCGATCTGTTGAAATGGCTTGATGTCCAAAAATCTCCTGTGATCGTTATTGAAACGAGATGGAACATTTTATGAAAAAAATTGTATATCTTTTTTCAATTATGTTGTTTGCTCTTTTGCCGCCATCGTACGCTGCCGAGCCTGAGGTCATTGCTCATACCACGGTTGAATTGATGTCGGATACGAATACGGCCATGCCGGGAAGTGTTTTACGTTTGGCTGTCAGTTTCTCAACAGACAAGGACTGGCATGTTTATTGGAAGAACCCGGGAGATTCAGGGTTGGCGCCAACAATCAAGTGGGAGATCGCGCCGCAGGTAGCTGTTTCGGCTATTCATTGGCCGATTCCGCAGCGAATTTCCGTGGGTCCGCTCATGTCGTATGGTTACGAGAACGGAGTTTTCTTAATTGTCTCGGCTCACGTTCCCCAAGATTGGCCTGTCGATAAGCCGATTGAGGTCACAGCCAAAATTGATTGGCTGGCTTGTAAAATTGAATGTATTCCCGGATCAGTCACCCGACATCTGACAATCGCTGTTAATCAATCGGCGGTTGAAAAGAATATCCAGTCGGCTCAGAGACTGGACCAGGAGCAATTGCTCTGGCCGAGAGTTTCAAATGAGGTTTTGGTTCAAGCCAGGAATCTGGAAAAAACCATTGACCTAAACATCCGGCCACAACACCCGTTGCCCGAAGAAACAGAGCTTTATTTCTTTCCTGATCGTGAAGACTTGATCGACCATCCCGCTCAACAGACGGTCACGTATCAGGACAATGCTTTTCGGCTGGCGGTGCAAAAATCCAGCATTTCCGTCGCTAGCAAGGTGGAGCGATTACAAGGAATTATGGTTAGTTCCCGCGGGTGGGGGGGGGATTTCAACTCACAAGGCATTGTTGTTGATGTGCCGTTAGAGCAGGGTGCGGGTCCTGAGGCAACAGGTCCGTTACCGTCTATGACGCTTTGGGCCGCCTGTGTTTTTGCATTTCTGGGGGGGATGATCCTGAATTTGATGCCGTGCGTTTTGCCGGTTTTATCTCTGAAAGTATTATCACTTGTTAAAAATGCACATAACCGGCGCATCATGATTACGCATGGACTTTTGTTTTCGTTCGGGGTGTTAACATCCTTCTGGATTTTGGCAGCAATTTTGATTCTTTTAAAATCAGCAGGACATCAAATCGGCTGGGGATTTCAATTTCAGTCTCCCTATTTTGTTGTTTTTATGGCAGCTCTCCTCTATCTGTTGGCGTTGAATCTGCTGGGTGTATTTGAATTTGTGCCTATCGCTTTATCCGGTGAACAGTTTAAGAAACATCCTTATGGAAACAGCTTTTTTAATGGGGTTTTGGCAACGACTCTGGCAACGCCATGTACGGCGCCATTTATGGGGGCGGCGCTAGGTTATGCTTTAACTCAAACAAACCTGGTGGCCTTTTTGATCTTTACGTGTCTGGGAATCGGAATGTCTTTTCCATATGTATTTTTAAGCGCCTTTCCGCAGTTTCTCCAATGGGTTCCTAAACCCGGATCATGGATGAATAATTTGAAAGTTTTTTTAGGGTTTGTGTTGATGGGCTCGGTTGTTTGGTTGGTCTGGGTATTGGGAATG
>JAEUSC010000428.1 GCA_016789035.1 Candidatus Omnitrophota bacterium | reverse complement strand
GATATTGTCGGCGGTCCGACAGGCCTGGCTGGACAGTTTTTTGGCAACGTAGAAGGGGCGTTTGTTATTCCCATTATCCCGCAGGCCATTGGCCGTGGGTTTGCTCAGCCGTTTCAGCTCGTTTTGCAGGGCCAGGACCTTGATCAGTTGAATAAATATGCGGCCCAATTAAGCGACAAACTGCGCTCTTCGGGAATTTTGATGAATGTGCGTTCGAACTTTGAAATCAACAAGCCGGAGCTTCGTGTGCACATTGACCGCAACCGTGCGGCTGCACTCGGCATTACTGTTGAAGACATTTCGAAAACGTTGCAGATCCTTTTTGGCGGTCTGGACTTAAGTAAGCTTAATATCGGTGGTAAGCAGTACGATGTTATTGTTCAGCTTGAACGACAGTCTCGTCTTGCGCCATCGGATTTGGATAAGCTGTATATTCCGAATGCTCAAGGCAAACTCATCCAGTTAAGCAACGTGGTCAGCTATGACACCGGTGCGGGACCCAGCGCCATTAATCACTACAACCGTTACCGGGCGGCGACCATTGAAGGGACGCCTGTTGGGGTTCCGTTAGGGACAGTTATCGACCGTGCCAAAGATATTTTAAAAGAAGATTTGCCAGAGGGGGTCCGTTATGAGTGGGCAGGGGACGCGCGTGATCTGATTGAATCCAGTTCACAGATTTATTTTGTCATGCTTTTGGCGGCTCTTGTCATCTACATGGTCTTGGCTTGTCAATTTGAAAGCCTTCTGCACCCTTTGACAATCATGCTCACGCTGCCTCTGGCTGCTTTCGGTGCCTTCGGTGCCTTATGGATTTTAAGCTGGGCTGATAAGTTTTCGATGATATTTGGGATGGCCCCTGGAAATCCCTGGTATGCGCATATTTTTCCGAGGAGTCCGTCGATGGGTGTGAACCTTTTCAGTCAGATCGGTATGATTCTTCTTTTCGGTCTTGTCACCAAGAATGGAATTTTGCTTGTTGATTTTGCCAACCAACAGATGGCCAAAGGTAAAACTGCGACAGAGGCGATGCTTGCGGCCGGTGTTATCCGTCTTCGTCCGATTCTCATGACGGCCTGTGCGACGATTGCCGGTATTCTGCCGATCGCGATCGGATTTGGGGCTGGGGCTGAAAGTCGCCGCCCGCTCGGTGTTGCTGCCGTCGGTGGAATGTTGACCAGTACATTCTTGACACTGTTTGTTATTCCTGTCGTTTATGTTTTATTTAGCAAGATGAAAAAATCAAAGACGGCAGGCCGCGCTGTCAAAGGTACCGCCGCCATTTTATTTGTTTGCCTTTTTCTGGGTGGATGCAAAACCGTCGGGCCTAATTATCAGCGGCCGGAAGATGCAGTTCCGTCGGCATGGAAGTCTCCCAATAAAGGGGATGTCAAAGCGCCTGAGAATTCTCAATGGTGGACCCTTTTCAATGATGAGGTCTTAAACGAATTGCAATCCAAGGCGCTTGCCAACAATCAGGATTTGAAGAGCGCGGTGGCCTCCGTAGATAGGGCCCGGGCGGTTGCTCGCATCACGGAAGCGGATTTTTTGCCGGATGTGGATTTTAATCCCAGCGTTGCGCGTTCCCGGACGACAAAGAATGCAGTTAGTTCCTCATCGGGGTTTGCCTCAAGAAGCACAACTTCAACTCGTTATAGTCTTCCTTTGGACTTGAGTTATGAGTTGGACATCTGGGGGAAAGTGCGTCGCGCTTTTGAGGCCGGCCGTGCTGAAGCCGAGGCGAGTGTGGAGGCCTATAATACTGTTTTGTTGACTTTGACGGCGGATGTGGCCCAACAGTATTTTCTTTTGCGCGAGCTTGATGCTGAGGTTGAGACATTGAAACAAACCATCGAACTCAGACAGAAAGCGGTGGACGTTGTTCGAAACCGAGTGGAAGGCGGAGTTTCCAGCGAGCTGGATCTTTCGCGGGCAACCACGGAACTGGCTCAGGCCAAAGCGGATATCATTGATGTGCGTCGCCGTCGGGGGGAAGTTGAAAACACCTTGGCGCTCTTATGCGGGGCCGCGGCTTCTGATTTTAAAGTCGGGGCGGCAGAGCTTAAGGTTAAAATTCCTCCCATTCCTGCAGGGATTCCTTCGGATCTCTTAAAGCGTCGTCCGGACATTGCCGAGGCGGAACGGCTTTTGGTGGCCGCTAACGCAAGAATAGGTGTGGCGCAAGGTGACTTCTTTCCTTCGGTGTCCTTGACTGGATCGGCTGGCTTGGAAAGTGTGGATGCAAACAACCTTTTGGACTGGGAGAGCAGAGTGGCTTCTTTTGGTCCTTCGGTCAACCTGCCCCTTTTTAAAGGCGGAAGAAACAAGGCCAAATTAAAAGCGGCACGGGCGGACTATGCCATGGCAACCGCCAAGTACCGTCAGCAGGTCCTCAGGGCCTTTCAAGAAACGGAAGATGCTCTTAATAATGTCCAGTTGCGTCGCGAACAGTTGGAAGCCCAAGACAAACTGGTTAAAGCCACGTCCGTTTCCTCCAAGCTTTCCATTACGCGTTACCGGCAGGGGCTGGTCAGTTTTTTGGAAGTTGTTGATGCTGAGCGCACACGCCTGCAGTCTGAATTGGAAGCTATTCAAATTAAGACAGAAGAAATTATTGCGACCATTCATTTGATCAAGGCATTGGGCGGTTCGTGGTAACCCCAAGTGACTGTTTTCTCCCTTAGAATTGGCCCTCGCTCAATTGACAAAGATATTCAACTATGTTAGAGTGACGCCAATTAAATTAAGATTCACTTAAATTTTCTGACTATCTCTAACGAATTTCCTCAATCGTCTTAGTAAATAAACGAATGCGCTTTCACGCTGCTAAAGTCATTTTTATCCCAGCCTTTCTTTGTGTTTTCTTTCTGAATTCCAACGTTCACGCCTTTTGGATTTGGACACCGGAAACTAACAAATGGGTCAATCCTAAATATGCTGTCAAAGATACTCCGTCAGAACAGCTGGACGTGGCCAAAGCTTTGTTTGATCAGAAAGAATACGATTCCGCAATTAAAGAGTTCAATAAGTTGGTTAAGCATTATCCGCGTTCCCGGGAGGCCGCAGAGGCGCAGTATTACATCGGTGTGTCGCAGGAAGCGATTGGTAACTATCCAGAATCTTTCAAGGCCTATCAGGTGGTGATTGATAAATATCCATTCTCGGAACGGGCTGCGGAAATCGTCGATAAGCAATTTAATATGGCAGTCAACCTGATGGAAGGTAAATATTCCCATAGCAAATGGGTCCAGGTTGTCAGCGGCAGCGATTATCAGGTCATAGAAATTTTTCGGCAGGTCATCAAGAATGCTCCTTACGGCAAGCATGCCGGCGAAGCGCAGTATAAAATCGGTTTGTATTTAAAAGAAAAGCGATTATATGAAGAGGCGCGGGATGAATTTGAAAAAACAATCAATGATTATCCGAAATCGGATTGGGCGAAGGCTGCGAAGTACCAAATCGCATTGACGGATTCCATCCGGGGAAAGGATATTCAGCGAGACCAGCAAACGACCAGTGCCGCAGTTAACGAATTTAAAGAATTTATTGAAGAACACCCGGATACCGAACTATCGCAAAAGGCCAAGGAACATGTCGCTACGCTTCGTGAAAAGGAAGCGGAAAACCATTTTCAGATTGCTCAGTTTTATATTAAGCAAAAGAATTACAAAGCGGCCAAAGTCTATTTTAATGACATCATCAACGATTATAACGACACGATCTGGGCCAAAAGGGCCCTAGAAATGATCCAACAGCTGGGGAAAGAAAAATGATAAACATCCGTCAAAGTCTGTGGGTGGTTTTCGGTTTGATCCTGTTTGCGGGATGTGGTTATTCTACAGGCTCGCTTCTGCCTAGCAAATATCGCACCATATATATTGAACCTTTTAAGAACAAAGTTGCCTATACGCAAAGCCGCAGCATTTCTTATGTGCCTTTACTTGAAGTTAAGGTCAAGGACGCTATTGCCAGCCGATTTCTATTTGACGGACATTTGCGTATTGGCGGACAGGAAACGGCAGACCTGATATTAAGAGGCGAATTGGTTGGGTTGGAACGTCAGGAGCTTCGAATTACAGACAATCAGGATGTTCAGGAATTCCGGATCAATATTATTGTCAATCTGTCATTGTGGGACCCGGTTGACCAGAAAGAAGTTTGGAGTGAACCTAGTTTTGCCGGGGAAGCGAGCTATTTTGTTTCCGGGCCTCTGGCCAAATCTGAGAGCGCGGCCGTCGAAGAAGCCTTAAATGACCTTGCACGCCGGGCCGTTGAGCGCACGTTAGAGGATTGGTAATCCCAACACCTCAAGATCTTTCGTTAAATCTCACAAAAATCTGGAATCTTTGATACAGCACAGGGATTCTAACTCACGAAAACCCATGACCTATCTTTTTATTGGACACGATCTTGTCAAGAAGGACGCAAAGATAGCTGATCTGAAAAGCAAACTGTTTAAAGATCCTTCGTCTTTAGCCTTCGATTTTGAAATGATTTCCGGACACAAGCTGGATTCGGATGATTTGCGAAAATCTCTTTTGTCTTTGCCGCAGATGTCTACGCAACGGATGGTTGTGGTCCGTCAGTGTGAAAAGCTCAGCGAACATAACCGGGAGATCTTACTGGATTTTATGGCCCAGGACTTTAAAGCGTTCGTTTTAGTTCTGGATTATGATGAAATTGATGTCCGGTCCGCGTTCTTTACAAAAATCAAACCGCATGTGCAGACTGTTACATTTGGGTCAGAGAAAGCACTGAATGTTTTTGATATGACAAAAGCGATTTCGTCTCGGGATGCGGCAGGGGCAATGAAAATTTTGCACGAACTCCTTGTTAATAATACGCACCCGCTTCAGATTATGGGCGGACTTGTGTGGTATTGGAGTAAGGAACGAGAAAAGCTCAGTGTTCAGCGTTTTGAAAAAGGATTAAAAGTGCTCCAGGAAGGCGATTTGAATATCAAACGCAGCCGGCTGAAGGCCGAGTATGCTGTCGAAAAGGTTGTTGTTGAATTAACCTGTGTGTAGAAAAAGAAAAGGGATGGTATTAACCATCCCTTATAAATTTTTATTCTTACCCGATTATTTTGCAGCGGCGGCAAGTTTAGCGAATTTGGCTTTTCTACGGGCTGCGGTCTTTTTGTGGATAACATTACGTTTGGCAGCTTTATCGAGCTTTCTGTATACATTCTTGAGCAGTTCTGTGGCTTCGCTTTTCTTTGATTCTGCGGCAACTGAAAATTGTTTCAGGGTTTTTTTCAGGTCAGACTTGATGTCCAGATTCTGCATGTGTCTGGTGCGATTTTTTCTGAGTTCCTTGATCGCGTTACGTCGTTGTGGCACGGTATTCTCCTTGTTGTATGTTTTTCAAAGTAAGTCGTAGGAAGTAAGTAGGTAAGTAGAAGCAAATCATCAAAAGTAACTAAGGTTTCTACCTACAAGTTACTGCATACTACCTACTGTTTCTTGTCTTAAAGAGCTGTCAATATAACAAAGACCCCCAGGCATGTCAACTAATAATTCCGGCACCATAGCGTCCAAGAAATCCATTCTCAAGTTTACATCTATCCTTTCTTTAGGCACGTTTTTATCAAGGATTTTAGGGTTCGTCCGCGATATGATCTTTGCGCACATGATGGGAACGGCAGCCATGGCTGATGCCTTTTTTGTGGCCTTTCGTATTCCCAATATGCTCCGGGATCTCGTGGGTGAGGGCGCGGCCAATTCGGCGCTTGTGCCGGTACTTGCTCAATATGTCGAAAAAAAGGAGCATAAAAAAACGAACGAGTTCTTAAACGTTGTCGTTTTCTGGGCGGTCATCATTCTGAGTGTTTTGACTCTCCTAGGTATTCTTTTTACACCTTGGATCGTCAAATCCATGGCGCCCGGATTTATGGCGGATAAAGATAAATTGGAAACAACGATTAGTCTAACCCGTATCATGTTTCCGTATTTAGTTTTCATCGGTCTAACTGCCTATTCGATGGGTGTTTTATACACGCATCAGTCTTATATTGCTCCGGCATTCAGTTCCTGTCTTTTGAACATTGTTATGATTGTCAGTACCATTCTTGCCGGGAAGTACGTTGGGCATGGAGCCGTGTACATTCTTGCGGCGGGGGTTTTGATTGGCGGCGTGGCACAGCTTGCTTACCAATGGTTGCCGTTACGCAAACTGGGGTATAAGTGGCAAAAACCTACAGACCTGCGTCATGAAGGGGCCCGGCGAATGGGGCGCCTTTTGGTGCCCCGCCTGTGGGGAAGTGCCTTGTATCAATCGAGTTTGTTTGTGGATACATTCTGTGCGTCCTTGGCGTCCATTGTCGGGGCCGGCGGTATAGCCGCCATTTATTATTCGAACCGGGTAATCCAGTTTCCTTTGGGAGTTTTTGGCGTGGCCTTGGCCTCGGCGTCTCTTCCTACGCTTTCAGGTTATGCGGCAAAAAATGATATGGAGTCATTGCGATCAACCATTGTTTTCTCCCTTAGAAATATTTTGTTTGTACTTTTGCCGTGCAGCGTTGTTCTGATGATTTTGGCTGTCCCGATCATACGAGTCATTTTTGAACGGGGAGAGTTTGATCCATATTCAACGGCGATTACCTCAGGAGCCTTAAGTTTTTATGCGGTGGGTCTGTGGGCCTATGGCGGGATGAAGATCACAGTCTGCGCCTTTCACGCTCTGCAAGACACCAAGACGCCGGTGAAAATTGCGGCGCTTGGATTGGTGCTCAACATTTTTTTAAATGCGCTTTTGATGTTTCCGTTTAAGGTCAACGGCATCGCCTTGGCCAGCAGTTTGTCGGCCATTGTGAGTTTTCTGTCGTTGCTCTATTTGTTGCATCGAAAAATCGGCGGCTTGTTGGACGTTATTTTTGATTTTCTGTGGCGGATGGCGGTTCCTCTTTTGGTTCTTACGGTTGTGGTTTTGCGCACCAATAACATATTTATCGTCGATCATGTGTTGTTTCGATTGGCCGTTTCGCTATTGTTGGGAATGATCAGTTTTTTAGGGATATCCTGGATTTTCAGAATCGAGCCAGCAGTATTGCTATGGCGTTGGTTAGAAATAAAAGTTTTTCAAAAGAACAACGAAAGATAAGCTCCGGAAGTCATTGCACGGTTTTTCTCGAATTCAGTCTGTTGGAACTTCAATGAACCTACAACAAACCATCCAGTCTTTGCCGTTATCCAGCGGTGTTTATCTGATGAAAGATAAAGATAAGAATATTATCTACGTCGGTAAGGCTGTCTCTTTGCGCAAACGCGTGGTGTCTTATTTTCGTAAAAAGACGGGGAGTTATAAGACCGATCTTTTAGTCTCCGCCATCGATTCCATTGAATGCATTCACACGGCCAGTGAAGCTGAGGCGTTGATTCTGGAGGCATCGCTTATTAAGCAGCATCAGCCAAAATACAATATCGAACTTAAAGACAGTAAGACATACCCGCACATTCAAGTGACGAAAGAAGATTTTTCATTGGTGTCCGTCGTCCGGCTGACTTCTGAGAAGGCGCGGAAGATTAAAGCGGAATACTACGGTCCGTACACAAGCCCGGCGTTGATCCGTGAAGCGCTCAGTATCATCCGAAAAATTTTTCATTTCCGGACCTGTGAGAACCTACCCGAGAAGGCGTGCCTGGACCATCACATCGGATTGTGTGACGCGCCATGCGTCGGCAATATCAGCAGGGAAGACTATCAGCGTAATGTCCGTCGGGTCAAACTGATTCTGGAGGGAAAGAAGGACGAGCTTCTTAAGGGACTGCATGAGGACATGGAGACGTTTGCCAAAGATCATCAATATGAAAAAGCAGCGAAGCTGCGCGACCAAATCCGGGCCATTGGAGCGCTTTATTCTTCCACAATGGATGTGAATTATTTCAAGGAAGCGGAGCAATTGGAGCGCGCTTTGAATCTCTCCCGGCCTCCGGCGAGGATCGAATGTTTTGACATTTCCAATATCATGGGCCAGCAGGCGGTGGGGTCGATGGTTTCCTTTCTCAACGGCCGGCCGGATAAATCCAATTACAGGCGTTTTAGAATCAAGTTTGTCGATGGAATTGACGATTTTCAAATGATGGCCGAAGTGGTCCGCCGCAGATACACCCGGTTAAAGAATGAGCAGGCTATTTTCCCGGACCTGATTATCGTTGACGGCGGTAAAGGACAGCTTTCGGCGGCCTGTGAGGAATTAAAGAAGCTGGATGTGGTCATTCCGATTATTTCACTGGCCAAAAGGGAAGAGGAAGTCTTTGTTCCGGGACGGCGCAATTCCATTATTCTCGCCAAAGATTCGTTAGGGTTGCGGCTTCTGCAGCGTGTTCGCGACGAGGCTCACCGGTTTGCAGTATCGTATCATCGGCTATTACGGTCGAAAAAAGCATTTGAATAGGTCTTTATGGATTTGGTTTCGCAGATCAAGAAAAATACCGAGTGGCTGGTTTCCCAGCAGGATTTAATCGCCGCCCGGTTGTCTTACGTGCTTCGGATGCGGGGTGTTGATGTTTCTTTGGTCATTTGCGCGAAGATTTATCCCGACATCAAAGATCCAACGGGAGGAGTGTTGGTGTTGCCTCCGGATAAAGTTTTTCAATTCGGTTTCAACCGAGCCGGGGTGATTGTCGAATCGGCCCAGGTTGATGAGTGGATTAATATTTCCGGTTCATTTAATAATCATATGTGGCGTGACGAGATTCTGACGGCTCTGCAGCTGGTTGGGCATCCGCCGCAGCAAAAATAATAAGTTGGTAAGAAGCCATGGCCATTAACAAATTCTTTAAACAGATCTATCAGCAAATTATCGGGATCAATGATTCTCCTCACAAGGTGGCCGGCGGATTTGCGGTGGGCGTATTTCTGGGGATTCTTCCCGGGGCGGGCGCTTTTGCCGCTGTTGTTTTGGCCTACATTCTTCAGGTGAACCGGGCAGCGGCCTTTGCCGGAGGGTTGCTCACGAATTTCTGGCTTTCGATTGTGGCCTTTGCGCTGGCCATCAAGATTGGCGCTTTTCTGACGGGAACCCACTGGCGGGAAGTGTCAGACCAAGCTAAGGATCTGATCAAAAATTTTTCGCTGGATGCTTTGCGCGACGGGTCGACTTGGGCGCTGTTTAAGCCGGTGATGGTTGGCTTTGCGGCCGTCGGTCTTATGGCGGCGCTCGTGTCTTACGGGATCATATTTTTTATTGTGTCTGTGTATCGTCGAAGAAAAGAAGGGGGCTCCCGTTAATAAGCCGGGGTGTCGCTGAACTTCGATTTATCAATAGCCTTCATGTATGCCTCCTCACGCGTCACTTTATTGGCGCGAACCAATTCCATTAAAGAATCATCCATCAGCTGCATCCCTAATTGTTTGTTGACTTGGATTTCGGACGTCAGACGGACGGTTTCGCCCGCCTGGATAATGGCCGGAAGGGCCTGGGTCCGCACGAGGATTTCGTGGGCGGCGTAGCGCCGGGTTTTGTCGCTGGAAGGTAACAATTGCTGGGCGATGATGGCCTTTAATGTGTTGGAAAGAATGGTGCGGATTTGGTTTTTACGGTTGGCAGCGAAAGCATCGATGATGCGGTCAATGGTCTTTGTGGCTGAGTTGGTGTGCAAGGTGCCAAAAACAAGAATGCCCATTTCAGCTGCGTTGAGCGCCAGCTCGATGGTTTCCCGGTCGCGCATTTCCCCGACGAGGATAATATCGGCATCACTTTTGACGGCGGCGCGCAGGCCGTTAGCAAAGGATTCCGTGTCCAGTCCGACCTCGCGGTGAGAAATGATGGATTTTTTGTTGGTGTGCATAAACTCCACGGGTTCTTCGATGGTCACAATCTTTTTGGACTGGTTGGCATTGATGTGGTTGATCAAGGAGGCCAGCGTTGTGGACTTTCCGCTGCCCGTCGGCCCGGTCACCACAACAAGGCCGGAACGGAATTTGCAGAAATCCGTCACCTTCGGTGGAAGTTCGAGTTCTTCAATAGTTTTGATTTGAGAGGGGATGATGCGCATGACCGCGCCCAACCCATAAAAATGCCGGAAATAATTGACGCGAAAACGCGCTTCGGTGCCGTATATATAAGCAAAGTCAATATCACCGTAGGATTCGAAATGCTCCCAGTCTTGGGGGCTGGCGATTTCCGAAAGAATGCTTGTCATTTCTTCGCCCGTCAGGACGGGGGCTTCGACGTCCGCCAATTTGCCGTTGATGCGCAGCTTGGGCTTCTGTCCCTGTTCCAGATGAAGGTCGGAGCCTTTTTTTTCAATTAGAGTTTTAAATAAGAAATCGATTTTGGCCATACAGGTCCTATGGAATGTCGCTACCCTGCCGGGGTATTGAGATATTTTGTGAAATTCATGGGGCTGATGGCCCGTTCAAAAGCTTCCTGACCGCTGATCAAGCCCTTTTGGACAAGTTCATCCAGGGAGTGATCCAAAAGAATCATCCCCGATGACCGTCCGGTGGTGATGGCGTTGGTCAGCTGGGTCGTTTTGCCGCCGCGGATCAAATTGGAAATCGCAGAATTTACAACCAGGATTTCGTAGGCTGGAATAACGCCGGTGCCGTCTTTTTTGGGGATGAGCTGTTGGCTGATGATTCCCCGAAGCGATTCCGAGATCATATTTCTGATGATTGACTGCTCATCCGACGGGAAGGAGTCGATGACCCGGGAAATGGTTTGAGACGCATTGTTGGTGTTCATGGTCCCGAAGACCAGATGTCCGGTTTCTGCGGCGGAGACAGCCAGCTGAATACTTTCCAGATCGCGCAGTTCACTGACAACGAGAATATCAGGGTCCTCACGCAAAGCAGCCCTAAGGGCATTGGCTTGAGAGGTGGTATGCAGGTTGACTTCCCGCTGGGTGATTTGGCATTTTTTTGCCGTGTATACAATTTCAATCGGATTCTCGATGGTGATGATATGGTCATCCCGCGTTTGGTTGATCATCTCGACGAGTGTTGCCAGAGTGGTTGATTTTCCGCACCCTACCGGGCCGGTGACAAGAACAAGTCCCTGGGCCCATTTCGTCAATTCCTCGCAGGACTTCGGCATTCCGGTGGATTCGAATTTGGGAATGGATGACGTAATCAATCGTGCCGTCAGTTCCCAGCCGTTTCGCTGTTTGATGAGGGTAAGACGAAACCGTCCTGCCCCAGTAATGGAGTGGACGAATTCCAGGTCTCCTGTTTTTTCAAATTCCGCAACAAGATCGCCCCGGAGCTCTTTTCTGATTATGGTCTGCACACGTTCGGCAGTAACGGGGGTTTGGGTTGCAACTTTAAGGCTACCGAATTTGCGCATGATGATGGGATATCCGGCGCATATGTGGACATCGCTGGCTTGCATCCAACGCGCATACATTAGGATTTCATTGAGTGAGTGGTTGGGAGTCAGGGCGTGAGGAACGTTGATGGTGGCGACACCATGCCCTGTTTGTCCGACAAATTCTTTGGGAAGTCCGCGGGGGCTTAATCCGGTGATGGAGGCCAAGGCGGATTCTTTTTCATGAGATCTCATAGCATGTGCATTTTATGGGCACATTCTTAAGGCCGCAAGGAAATTGAAGGAAAAATTCAGAGATCTGTTTCTTCCGACGGAAAAGCGAATTCAAAGCGAGCCCGTATGTTTGCCAGCGGGTGATAGTCATAAAAATTCTTTTGTGAAAAGAGTGGGTTGTAAGAATCCATTGCAGTTGAGGCGATGTTGCATGATTTGTTGTGTAATAAAATATAATTTGACAAAAAATCAAATAGTATCTAGGATACGCCCACTAGAAAGGACCCCCATAACTTATGCTATTTCACGAAGTCAAGCGCAGGGCTGATGCACCGTTTGCAAACGGCCACTCTGGAATCTTCCTTTATTTATTCATCACACTCTGTTTTGGGCTTACGTTCGTACCCGCGTCTGTGGACGCCGCCACCAATGTCAGCGGATCCATTACCGTCAATACCACCTGGAGCAAGGCTAATTCTCCTTATATTGTGTCCGGAAATTTGACTGTTAATTCCGGTGCTACGCTGACGATTCAGCCGGGTGTCGATGTGAAATTTGATGGCGATTATTATTTTAATGTTAAAGGATCGCTGAATGCGCAAGGCACATCAGCGGAACGCATTCGTTTTACTTCTAATAAAGCGACACCTGCTCCTGACGATTGGGATGGTCTTTTCTTGGGTGGTCCGGGAAATAGTTTGAAATATATCACCATTGAATACAGCAATTACGCCGCCTTTCTTTCCTTTGCTGACGTCACCTTTGACCAATCGCTGATCCAGTACACCTGGCAAGGGATATATATCGGTAACAATTCACGGCTGGTATTTTCCAATAGCGAGATTCGAAACAATACAGGGTCTGGTATTACGCTTTCGGACAGCTCAGTTGCCGCCCAGATCACCAATAATTTAATTACCAATAACGGCGGCGGAGTTGCCGTGAGATACTCAACAAGCTCGACAGCACCCGCGGCTATCATTAACAATAATCGGATTTATGGAAATATTGACTACAATTTGTGGCAGTCAGGGCCGGAATATCGAAAAGTTGCGAATGCGGGTTCGAATTGGTGGGGGAGTGCTGATCCGGCTGTGGTGATGCAGGGGATTAAGGGTTCATCAATAACCCGTGCAGAAATCAATCCTATTCTCGACGGACCAAATGGAAATCCTATAACCTCTTTTCAAATTCTCTTTGGCGGTTACGACTCCTCACTGTTATTGGATAATCCGCAGAAATCTTATTACATTTTCGGTTATATGAAAATCGGGCCGGCCGCAACGTTGCGTGTTCTTCCCGGAGTCAAAATTTATTTTGCTGACGGTAGCAATCTGGATGTCTTTGGATCGGTTGATATGCAGGGAACACCGGACAAACGCATTGAGTTATTGCCTGCCGGTGCAATTAAAGCCA
>JAEUSC010000444.1 GCA_016789035.1 Candidatus Omnitrophota bacterium | reverse complement strand
TAGAAATAAATGTAGCGATTCGGCAGGAGGTTAAATTTTCCAGCTTTTCTCTAAGTTCATCCGTCAGCGGGTTAGTCATCACCACACTGACCACATCGCCAATCTTATCTAACGGAATCACATGATGTGCTTTGGCCACATCCACCGGTATCAACTTGATAATGTCAGCATCAACAAGATACTTGTTTATTGAAATATACGGAAGACCACATTGCGTTATTAAGGCAACGACGATGTCGCGGTCCTCCAGATAACCTAGTTTTACCAAAATTTCCCCCAGAAAGCCACGCTCATGTTGTTGTATTTTTAGGGCTTCTTGAAGCTGGGCATGTGTTATCTTTTTACATTCCATTAAGATTTCACCGATCATGGGAGCCTTCTTATGATCAAACATTTCCCCTCCTGTCCTCGCGAATACCATTTAATGATCTTCTGACGTCACACGAAAAACTTCGGCAACCGTCGTTTGCCCTTCAATTAACCGATCAACCATATCATCATAAAGAATCTTCATACCTTTATTGGCAACTGCGTATTTTTTGATTTCATCAGAAGACTTTCCTTGGAGTAGCATTTCGCGGATAGGATCATCCAATTCCAGAATTTCAGTAATCCCGATCCGCCCTAGAAACCCAGTAAACCGGCAGGATTCACAGCCTTTCCCCTCATAAAAAACCGTCTCCGGAATAACTTTATGACTTATCTTTTGAAGAACATTCTCGGGAATTTGAGACGGCTTTTTACAATATGGGCAAATTTTTCGACAAAGCCGCTGAGCGCAAACCATCACCAAACTTGAGGCAACCAGAAATGGTTCGATGCCCATATCCACCAACCGAGTCAAGGCTCCAGCGGCGTCGTTGGTGTGCAGAGTGGAAAAAACCATTTGTCCCGTCAGAGAAGCTTTAATGGCGATGTCAGCTGTTTCTGCATCACGGATTTCTCCAACCATGACGATGTCGGGACTCTGGCGCAGAATGGCCCTCAAGCCAGAGGCAAAGGTCAAACCAATATCCGGCTTGACGTCAATTTGCGTCAGACCTTCGATCAAATATTCCACAGGGTCCTCAACCGTAATAATATTTTTATCAATGGTATTTAACTGATTAATTATGGAGTAAAGCGTTGTCGACTTACCGCTGCCGGTGGGACCTGTTACTAAAATCATTCCATAAGGCTTGATAATGTTTGACTGCATAATCTCAATGGCCTTAGGAGAAAAACCCAACTTTTCAAAACCCAGGGAAAGATTGGCTTTGTCCAAAATTCTCATGACAATCTTAGGACCATGGGTCGTAGGCAGGACACTCACACGAAAATCCACCTCCTGCGAAGCAATACGCATCTTGAAACGTCCGTCCTGAGGAACCTGAGTGGTTGTTATATCCAACCGGGCCATGATTTTTAACCGGATAACGACTGCGCCTTCACTATCTTTGGGAATATTGAGAATGTCCTGCAAAATCCCGTCGATCCGATAACGCACCCGCATATCTTGTTCCGTTGGCTCCAAGTGAATATCGGACGCCCGTTGTTTAATAGCCTCTTTGATGACCAAATTAACCATTCGGATAATGGGTGCCTGATCACCCGAATCGGCATCGGAAACGCCGGCCTGGTTAATATCCACCTCAGAGACAATCTTGAAATCTTCAATATCAATGTCTTTACTGATTTGCGAAACACTTTGTTGGCTTTGACCACCGTAAAATGAATTGATGGCTTTGGCAATCTGGGACTCGGTGCCCATGACCACATCAACGTTTTTGCCCGTTATATTTTTAATATCATCAATGGCAAAAACATTCAGAGGATCGGAAATCGCCATTGTTATGGTGTCTCCGAGTTTTGAGATGGGAATAATGTTGTGCTGACGTGCAATTTTTTCCGGGACGACCGCCTTTAAACCGGGATCAAATTTATATTTACTTAGGTCAATGGAGGGGATGTGCAGTTCTCGCACCAAAAGAATCATCAACTCTTTTTCGGAAATCAATTTCCGTTCAACAAGAGCCTTTCCAAGACCGATCCCCATTTTCTTCTGCCAATCGACAGCAAGATCCACATCTTCCCGTTTTACATTCTGCAGATTCGAAATGGCTTTCAAAATTCGTTCTCTGACAGTTTCCAGCATAATTATCTAAAAACAAAAATTAGTTTAGATAGCAAATCGCATTAACTATTACGGCCGAGTCTCATCGGGCGCCGTAACGCGAACGACCTCTTCCAGCGTTGTGGAACCGTGGCAAGCCTTAAAAATCCCATCCTCTCGCATAGTTGCCATTCCTTCTTGCCGAGCGGCCTGTTTTAATTCAATCTCTCCTGCACCCATTAAGATCAATTCTTTCAGCTTAGGAGTCAGCACCATAATTTCTGT
>JAEUSC010000443.1 GCA_016789035.1 Candidatus Omnitrophota bacterium | reverse complement strand
CCGTCACGACAAATAAATTAGCGCTTTTAAGGAAACTTGGTTTTAATAGAGTTTCCATGGGGGTGCAGGACTTTGACAATCAGGTGATGGAGGTTGTCAATCGTCAGCAGCCCTATGACATGGTTAAAACAGTGACGGAGGAATGCCGCGGGCTCGGATTTCGGTCCGTTAATTTTGATTTGATTTATGGATTACCAAAGCAAACGCAGCAGACATTCAGGCAAACGATGCAACATGTCCTTGAGCTAAGACCAGACCGAATTGCCTTATATAATTTTGCTTATGTGCCCTGGCTGCAGAAGCATCAAACGAAATTAGAGGAGCAGGATTTTCCTGGCAATGATGCAAAGCTCGATATTTTTTTACTGGCGCGCGAGCAATTGCTGTCCAACGGATATCAAGCGATCGCCATGGATCATTTTGCACTGGCAACCGATGAGATGGCCAGGGCCTTTCACGATGGAAAACTTTACCGAAATTTTATGGGTTACACCGTTAAACCCGCTGATGAATATATTGGTTTGGGTGTGTCGGCTATCAGTTTTTTAGAAAACACGTTTATTCAGAATGTCAAAATTTTAGGCGATTATTATCGTTATTTAGCGGACGCTGAACTTCCGGTAGAGCGGGGAAAGATTTTGTCCGATGATGATATTATTAGGCGATGGGTCATTCTGGAATTGATGTGTCATTTTCAAATCAATAAGACGTATTTTTATAAGAAATTTCAACAATCTTTTGAAGGGTATTTTGAGTTTGAACAGCCGCATATCAGCAAATGTGTGGCCGATGGCCTGATCGAACATGATGCCGATTGCCTTGTGGTCACGGAATTAGGCCGGTTGTTTATTCGTAATATATGCATGGGGTTTGATATTTATTTACGGAAAAATACCCAGCAAAAACGTTTTTCACGGACCGTCTAAAATTATTTTAAGGATAATGAATGCAAGATTCACTAGTGCTGCAGGCTTTTGAGGGGCAGAACAAACACGTTCCGGTTTGGTTTATGCGGCAAGCCGGGCGATTTTTACCCGAATACCGGGCTATCAAGAAGGAACGGACACTTGAAGAGATGTTTAGGGAGCCGGAGGTTGCCAGCCGAATTACCCTGCTTCCGGTGGAACTATTAAACGTGGATGCCGCGATCCTTTTTGCAGACATTCTGACATTGCCCTCCGCCATGGGTTTTGATATTAAATTTGTGGATGGCAAAGGTCCTGTCATTGCCAATCCTATAAAATCACCGCAAGACATTGATAATATTCATAACTTTGATGAATTAAATTATGTCAGCGAAACCATAGGTCTGGTTAACCGGGCTTTACCCAAGAACGTTCCCCTGATTGGTTTTGCAGGCTCTCCTTTGACGGTGGCACAGTATTTGATAGGATCGACGAGCTCTCTAGGGCTGCCGTCTGTGGTGCGGTTTATGATGGAGCATCCCGCTGATTTTCATCGGCTGATGCAGAAATTAACGAAAAATACGATTGAGTATCTGGTGTTACAAAAGAAAGCGGGTATCCGGTTGTTTCAGTTATTTGATACCTGGGCGGGAACGCTTCGGGCCTCCGATTACCGTGAATTTGTTCTGCCGTATGTGAAGGAGATTTTCAGCAGCGTTGATTTGCCCTCCATATATTATTTGAAAAATTGTGCGCATCTTTTGCGGGAGATGGTCCAGACGAATTCGGATTTCCTATCGGTCTGTGATTCTGTAGAGATTGGGCATAATGAGATCCTTAACAGTTGCGATCAAGGGATTCAGGGAAATTTGTACAATGGATTGCTGTATGTGCAGGCGGATCTTCTTTTAAAGGAAGTGCGGCAGATTTTGCAATCGGCCCAGAAATATCATAAGAAATATATTTTTAATTTGAGCCATGGTGTTTTTCCGGACACGAGCGTCGATCGTGTCAAAGATGTTATCGCTGAAGTCAAAAGGTTTAAATGGAATGGCTAAAACGATTGTCATTATAGGTGCTGGAATCAGCGGACTGTCACTGCACTATTTTCTTAAGAAAAGATATTCTAACCGTCCTGATGTGAGGATTGTCCTGTTAGAAAAAAATGATGGTCCCGGGGGCAATATCCGGACACTCTTTAAGGATAATGTTCTTTTTGAGTGCGGGCCTAACGGGTTTCTGGCCAATCAGCCGGCAACGTTATCGCTCATTGAAGACTTAGGATTAACCGATCAGCTTGTGAGTGCGGACCCATCGGCCAACCGTCGGTACATATTGGTTAATGGACATCTGCATCAGGTCCCTAGCAATTTGGGCACGCTTTTAAAATTTAAATCCATGAAACTCTCAGAAAAGTTACGGATTTTCTGGGAACCATTTGTGTCTAAAGGCAATGATCCCGAGGAATCATTGGATCATTTCATCCGGCGTCGATTTGGTTCTGCATGTGCAAAATATTTGGCCGATCCCATGGTTAGCGGGATTTATGCGGGAGACAGCAGTCACTTGAGCGTTCAGATGGCATTTCCCAAAGTATACGAGTATGAGCAAAAGTTTGGTTCTGTCATCAAGGGGCTCAGCGGATCACGTCAGGATAAAATTATGAAGGGCGGTTTAAAATCTTTTCAAAAGGGCATGGGGCAATTGATTCTGGGATTGGCCCAGGCGGCAGGTGAAGCATTGCATATCAATGAACCAGTCAGGCAAGTTCTTCATGCCTCGCCTTATTATCTTGTTGTGACCGATCACGAGAAATACGCAGCCGACGAATTGTTTATTTGTTCACCCTCTTACGCAGCGGCTGATTTGCTTCATAAGCTTGATTCTGAGTTGGCACTCGCCCTAAAATCTATCGAATATGCGTCTATTTCAGTTGTAGGTCTGGAGTTTTCAAAGGCAAGCTTTGAAAGAATTTGCGATGGATTTGGGTATCTGGTTCCGTCTTTTGAAAATAGCGTTGTTTTAGGAGTGCTCTTTGAGAGTCAGATCTTTCAAAACCGCGCCCCGGAAAAGAGCCTGATGGTGCGAGTTATGATCGGGGGTGTCCGTAATCCGCAGTGTGTCCAATGGTCTGAGGAACAATTAATTCAAACAGCGTGTCAGGAGTTAACGGACCGTTTCGGTATCAAAGAGGAACCCCTTAAAAAATTTTTAATAAAATATTCCAAAGCTATTCCGCAATACGAAACCCAGGGTATAAAATTAAAGGGCAGGATTCATGAACGATTGTTGAGATTTGATAATCTTTACCTAAGGTCAAACTATTTGGATGGCGTGTCGCTTAATGAATGTGTGAAAAATTCCAAAGAATTGGCAAGCCGTTCTAACCTTTAGGAAATAGTCAAATCAAAGGGATGTGATGAAAAATTTAATTCTTCTTGTTGTGTGTCTTTGCACTTTAACCGGATGTACAGAGCGCAACACTGAGCGGGTGTATGAAGAAGTGGTCATTAAGCCTGAGGAGTCTGTCGCGGCGTTTACCATGGACCCGCATGCCGGCATGCAAATGCCTTCGGCTATGACAGGTGTTGTGTCCCCGGATGCTAATGTAAAATGGCAGGTCCCGAACGGATGGAGCGAGATTGCCGGCGGCGGGATGAGGATTGTTTCTTTTCGAAATGTTAAGGAACCGGAGGCTATTGATGTTTCAATCGTGTCTCTTTCCGGGCCGGCCGGAGGATTACAAGCTAATCTCATCCGCTGGGCCGGACAAATCGATTTGGATCTGCAGGAGGATAGCGATAAGCTTAGAATCTTAACCGATGCTTCAACACCGTTGAAGACGAACACAGGGCAATCGGG
>JAEUSC010000327.1 GCA_016789035.1 Candidatus Omnitrophota bacterium | reverse complement strand
TATTGTAGGTAGGCACGCCCTTTTTGGTCGACCGCTGGATGGCGCCCATTTCAAACACCCAGCCGACCCCTAACGGGCCGTTTCGAAGACGGGAATTATATTGCAGATTGATATTGGGTTGCAGACCTGCTCGCCCTGAAGGGATTTCGATAGGAACTCCAAAACTTGCGGAACCGGATTGCGGATCAACCTGTGCCGCGGAATGACTTAGGGATGGAAGATCGCGCTCTGCGAATGCGGCCAAAGGCAAGACACATATATTCAAAAGAAAGACAAAAACAAAAAGCGTTTTAAAGGTCATGAGTATGGGAGATTCATGCTTGGATTCTTTGATCATAAAGCCTTTCTTTGAACAATTTTGACAAGCACGGATTCAAGAGTGAAATGCAAAGTAGCGGGGTCAGAGTTACTTAAGAATCATCAGATGCATTAAGTGTCTTAGTATTAGCACAAAGAACGAACATTATCATTAAAATTATTTAATGTTACTAGTGCCGAATTATTTACCGTCGAGAAACGACCTTAGGACTTGCCGATCGGCGAGAATTTTTAATATTAAGACGGGATTATGATAGTATTCAAGGGTTTTTGTGACGGACAGAGGTGGCGGGAACCCCAAACCAAACGTCTCGAGATTCCACTTTGGTATCTTTCAGCAACACGGCACTGGCACCAATGACCGCGCCATCGCCAATCTCACAGCCTGGCATAATAGTCGAATGCGACCCAATAGTGACATTCTTTCCTATTTTAACTTTCTTTAACTTCAGCCTTCCCCGTTCAACAATATGTCCCAAAACAATAGAGCCCCCTCCGATGACCGTATTGTCGCCGATTTCAATGAGTGTCGCATCATACACATGACGGGAATTAAACTGCACATTCCTTCCGAGCTTCGCTCCTAACAAACGGAACAACAGATTTGCTAGCGGTGTCAGTAAAATAAAATCAATGAACGTAAAATTAATCATCAAATACAAAGAACTCACAAAGGCCCATTTGAGCGCTTCTTTAGAAAACAACGGATGAACACCTTCCTTTAACTGCAGGCGCAAGCACCATCGAAAGAGCCCCACCAAAAGGATCAGCGAAAAACCAAAAACAAAATATCCGAATGCGATCCCGAATCCCATAGCAAACAAATGAATCCAGGGCGATGATGTCAGTGTTATTTCGGACACATAAAAGAAAAACATAAGACTGGGGATCAAGGCAATGCCGAAAAAGACGGAACCCATGAGATACATCAAGACCGTAAAAAGCAATTGGCCAAGCGTCATCAATAACGATTTCATATCACTTCCCTTCATTGCAATGTCTGCCCAAACCACTCTCGTATGAGACCAATAAATTCATCCCGATTTTTTCGCACCAAATATTCCGCGTGCGGCCCTCTTTTGATCATGGATAACTTCTTATGCACTTTTGTTTTTGAAAAAAGCTCCCGGGAATGCCACGGTCGAATCAGCCAATCAGCTTCACCGTGAATATAATGCACAGGGATTAAAATGGATTCAACAAGGTTCTTTGGTTTTAGCTTGGGTAGCCAAAACGGTCCGGGCCATACCCCCTTCCCCACCTTTCCCTCCCCAAAAATATTATAGAGAATGTCGTTTTCAAAACACAAATCCCAGAAGTGAAACTCAATCTGCCAGAATGATACTGGAGGTGAAACGGCAATCAGGCTGTCCATTAATTTGTATTTTGATGCGACGATCAAACTTGTGGCAGCCCCCAAGGAAAATCCGATGACGCCCACCTTTCCATACATCTGTCGGGCCTGCTCCAATACGGTTTCCAGGTCCATAGGCTCTTTAGACGTCCAATAAAAAAGCCCCTTTGTTTTTCCGTGGCCCCGAAAATCCATAATGATGCAGTCGTATTGGTTAAGCAACTCATGGCCAAGGTCCTTAAGCAGGACGGAACCCTTACTATTATAAAATCCATGGGCAATGATGATGACCTTATCGTGACCCGCGGTATAACGGTCATAAAAAACATCCGTCCCGTCGCTCGCCTTGGCTGTTTGATTTTGATACAGAGTATGTTTCATGACTGAACCTTAACTAATTGCAGGGCCCGCTTCTTAATGGTTGCAAGGTCCAATTTTCCTGAACCTAACAGATCAATAGCATCCACTTCAAAAAACATATCTCTATTCGGAACCCAAAGATTAGGAAGCCCGCTTTTTCTTAACGTTTCAAAGAGTTCCTCGCGATTAACATTCTTTAAACACAGGGCAACGAGCCGCTCGCCTTTTGCCGCATCCGGAACAGCGGTCACAACACACCATGGCTCAGATGTGTTTAGGATTTCA
>JAEUSC010000308.1 GCA_016789035.1 Candidatus Omnitrophota bacterium | reverse complement strand
GTTGCGTTAATGACCGTGCTGTAGGCAAGAAAGGTCCTTAAAACATGGCCAAACTTAATAGCAGAAAGGATTACTTAGAAGTCAACGCAAATCACGAACGACTGTTCTCATCTTTTGGATTGCGAATTTCGTATAATGCCTGAAGACTTCATTTGCATCTGAATTTGTGGCATACTGTATTTAAAATTTGGAACTTTATTAAGGGGGAATAACAATTATGTGGTGGTCTTTTAGATCCTGCTCATCATGCAATCGCCCGCCGTTGCCCGAATGGCTGATTGTCTTTGCCCTTCTTTTTATGACAGCAGTTGCCGTTTTGATGGCCTGGTTTTTCTTGCCGGCGATCTTCAGCTGAAAGACCGGAAGAATTTCCCTTCGACAAATTAAAACCGTCCGCCCGAGCCGCCTCCGCCACTGCTGCCGCCCCCAAAACCGCCTCCCCCGCCACCGGAATATCCTCCACCGGAGGAACCCCATCCTGAACCGCTGCCCCCGCCTCGCGAGCTTCCGCCCCCCGTCATCAATCCAAAAATAAGAATCTTCCAAAAAGGTCCGCGCGTGGCCTCCGGTAAATTCTGCCAATAAAAATATCTTAAAATCATAGAACCGATATAACCTGCAGCGACCAAAAAACCTGCAACCATAGATGAATGCGCCAAGGTCAATCCAAAGATAAGAGTAAAGGGTAATCCGATAAAAATCGGCCATGGAAAATTCCAGATCAAAAAAAAGAAAAACGCAAACAGCCAAAGAAAAAGCCCCGGATCTTTCTGCGCCTCCTGAGGAACAACATTCACACCCTGCAATGTCGATAAGGACTGACCTTGTTCCGCGCTTATTTTCCGGGCGATTTCAACAACGCCTGCGTACAGCCCTTGAGAATAGTCATTCTTCTTAAAATAAGGAACCATGTACTGACGGCCGATAATATTGCAAGTGGCATCCGGCAAAACGCCCTCTACTCCGTAGCCTGTATGAATCCGCCAGGCCCGTTCCTGAACCGCCAACAAAATAAGGACGCCGTTGTCCTTCCCCTTCTTACCAATCTTCCACTCGTCAAAAATTTTCTGGGCATAACTGAACTCATCGTACGGGGCAATAGAATTCTGCGTAACGACCGCAATTTCCGCAGACGTTCTGACTTCCAACTCAGTAATGACCGCTGCGATTTTTTCTTTGTACTCTTGGGAAATGACATCGGCAAAGTCATTCACACGGCCAAGAGGTGAGGGAATATCCGCCGCCTGGAGGTTTAGGGAAAAACCAAACAAACACAAAACTATAACGGAGCGTATGAGGCGAGACATAATTTATGGAGTCATTTGAGTGAATTACTAAATTTTTTGAACGGCCGAAAGTTCAGTGAGTTTGGCAACGACGGCGCGCGTGAGATCCGTTTCACTTTTGAAATCCTGACGGTCAAACATGGTTGAACCCGAATTTGATTTTACGCCAGCACCATCCGCATAAATAAAGACCTGAATGCCTTTATAATCGCCTTGGTAATAGGATTCGTCCGGACCGTTTTTAAACTCCCAACTGGAAAACTTAAACCCCAGCGATTCCATTTTATGTTCCAACAACTGCGCGCAGTTTTGTTGAAACTCTGTTTTATCTCTTCCTTTAGATTTTACGTAATTTTCCATTTCCGTGATGAGCTTACGGATTTCTGCCATTCCCTGATCATTAAACATAAAACCATCCCGCAAATCTTTGTAATAAGTTTTATTTTCGTTGATGGCAGCACATTTTTTGCGTACGTCCTCAAGCTTTTCATCATTTTCAATCGGGAGATCCACAAACGTTCCCCACTCAAGTTCGGTATTTAATCCGCCGTAGACTTTGCGAAGCAAGATCAGAATATCTTCTCTCCCCGGGCGGTAGGCAGCGACGGGTTTGCGGTTCATCCACCAATAGCCCCCAACAAGAAAGATCACCAAAATCGCAAGTATACTGGCCATAAATTGTCCTTCGCTTTACCTGATTAATAAAAGAAGCTATGCCCCATGGATAAATGGATTGCCGCCTTAATTAGTGGCACTTCAATTAAAACATTAAAAGGTTCTTATTTCCAATAGTTTTATTGAAAGTATGGCAAAAGCGTTCTGATGTTTATTGCTTAAAGGCGCCTGGCCTGAACAAAAGCCCCCGCAATGGTTAAATCTTGAGGGTCAAGGGGTCGGTAGCGGGGGTTTAACTCCCCAGGGGCAATGGTGGGAGGTAATATCGATTTCAAATCCAGAATGATCTTAAAACCGGCATCTCTGATTGCCTCGATATGCTCTGAATGGGTCGATCGGCAGATAAAATACGGCCGTTTTCCGCGCATCAAACGCCATTTCAAATCGGAGCAGGCCCAATGGCCGTCCCAGGCATCAAATGTGCCATGGGACTTAAAATCGATCTGATGAGACATAAAACCATCCGGCTTTAACCATTCACGCATTTTGTGATACGCCTCAGGCAAAATTGTGCAATATTCCATCACAGCCTGAGAATAAATCATGTCCACCGAATTGCTTGGCAAAGGATCAGCGTCCGTCCAGGGAACAACATACTGAATGATTGACCCAGGGCGATTCATACTCAGGATGGATTTACGGATGTGTTTCAACCGCTCATCGGACAACGCCTTGGCCATATGGGCATCTGTGAGGATTTCGGAAGGAAAATGGTACGAATCTAATCCTGGTTTAACCAGATCAAATTCCGGTCCGTGTGGGATCGGGGCTTTCCTTTTGAACAGTTCAATAATTTCATCAAAGATCTCCGCGTTTTTTGTCAACGTGGAATGTTCAACCACATCCAGACCAATATAGCGCGAAGCTCCTGAAATCAGCGCGGCAAGACCAATGCCGATCGAATCGCCCGGACCAAATTCCGCCACAACCTCAGGGACTTTGCTGCACAGCTTATTACGGAATCCCAGAACCAAATGCCGCAACCAAACGGAATAGCAATATTCAGCCGAATCCGTCCCACCGGTCATTAAGGGACGGCGTCCTTTAAATCCAGGAACAAATGAAATAATACCATAAATGAGCTGTTTGCAATTAATCGTCATTGGTTGAATGTCTGAACGTTTCTCAAGGAAACAAATTTGCCTTGGGGTAGATTTCCGAGGATGTTTAACTTACCGAATCAAACGCATCCTTTTGAAAGACAATGTTAATTTATAACTAATACGGGGATTAATCAATGGGTTTTACAAAAAACTGCTTCGCAATTTTGCAACATCAAATAGATCCATCTGATTTACAAACCGAAAAAGAGTCCCGACGTAAAAACGTCGAGAATAGCGGGGGCAATCAAATCAAATGATTTCCACGCAATAAGAATTCCTCCGATCGTCACTGTTGGATGACTGACAAAAGTGATATAACGCTCCGCCCATCTCTGCGGCAGAATAACCGGAACAACACCCGAACCGTCCAACGGCGGCAGCGGCATGAGATTAAAGGCAAAGAGCACAATATTGAGAAAAAATAAAATGCTCAGAAATGACGCGAAGACCGCCGTAGCCCCCGGGGCCACTCCGCCAAAAAGGGCCGTTGATGACACCGAATCGGTCATCGTAAACACCCCCGCCTTTAACCCCAAACGCAACGCACATCCGGCCGCAAGTGCCAGAATCAGATTGGAAATAGGTCCGGCCAAAGACATCAACGCCGCCCGACGCGGATGCTCCAACGCCCATTCGGGATTATACGGAGCGCTCGCCCAACCGATCATCCATCCCTGTGTCCAGTAGGTCACAACAGGCAGCGCAATCATTCCGATCGGTTCTCTGCGGATATGCGGCAATGGATTGACAGTGACCTGACCGCCCTTGTAAGCAGTTTCATCTCCGAGCTTCAACGCGGCCCAGGCATGCGCGGCTTCGTGAACCGTGAGGGAAAGAATAAAGACAACAAACCACAACACAAAGAACAGCATTTTTTCCTTCTCAGAATCCAAGACAACAGCACTCGCATAAGCCTTACCTTTTTCATCGTAAAAAACGGGATCACCCGTGGGCTCATTGTTTTGGGTCTTTTGAGTCAGTCGCAACCGATTCTGAGCGTCATAAAATTTCATGTCACCCTCGATCACACCATGAACAGCGACGCCCTCCCAATGCCCGCCGTCCTGTTCGTATTTCTTAAAAGGACCATTCTTAACGTCGTCAACGACGTAAGATTCATTCAGAAGCTTTCCCTTCTCGAATTCTTGCACCAAACCGTTGGGCCGATCATGTTCGTAATTAACCTTAGCCAGCAGTTCGCCCGTTTGCTCATCATAATGCGATGCGATCCCTTGTATTTGACCGGCAACTTGGAAATACTCGTCCGCCAAATGCCCTGACGGATTGAAAACCTGAAAAAGCCCTTCCCCCAAACCGTCCTTATAGCTGAATTTCTTAAAGACTTTTCCATCCGGATAATTCACCTGATAAATTCCGTTATAGGGCTTTCCTTCGGAATCGAAAAATACACCATCCTTAAAATTCCGTTCTTCGGCCAGCCTCCCGTCAGAAAAATATCCCCGGTAGACACCATCACGTTTGCCGTTTCGATTGCTCCATTGCGATTCCAACTGGCCATTCTTACCGTATTGCTTTTGATCACCGTGTTCAACGCCGTTCACATAGGAGATCTCTTCTCTTAATACCCCGTTATAATCAAAATTTTGAGTAAGGCCATGACGCTGGCCCCCTTGATATTCAACCTTACTTTGTATCTTTCCTTCCTCATAATATTCGGTGTGTACTCCATCCGTAATAGGATCGGCATGGGTGGGCGACGCAAGCGCGGTCGCGGAAGATACGGGTCTATTTAACCTCGTGACCGTCGGGCCGGGTTCTTGGGCATAAAGGACGGGGGTCACAAAAAGCATCACCAATAACAAAATCATATTCATAGAATGGTTGTTAACCTTTCTGTTTTAGCGAGGCTTTTTCTTGGCGTTCTAATTCTTCCTGCAGATTCATCTGGCCGATATGAAACAGCTTGCCCAGCAAAGGCCCAAAGAGAAAGCCGAAGCTGGTGATGGCCGCCCCAACCGAAAAGAAGGCCATGACAGAGGCAAAGATCTTTCCGCCAACAGTCACTGGTGTTGTGGCCGACCCCTGCGCGGTTGCGATCATGCTCATGAAGTAGAACGCATCGATATATTCCATGCCCTCGATGGCATGCATGCCGATCGTGCCGATCGTCATGATCACCGCCACAATGACGCCGGCCATAACTGCCCGCC
>JAEUSC010000295.1 GCA_016789035.1 Candidatus Omnitrophota bacterium | reverse complement strand
AGAACGGTTATGGAAGAAAAAGATTCTGGTCAATGGAGTAGGTTTAGCATTAACTTCGTTTATTCTTCTTTCTGTTGTCGTTTTGAAATTCCATGATGGTGGGTGGATCACGCTGATCATAACAGCGCTTTTGATCTCTCTGGCGGTGAGCATTCGACGGCATTACAGCAATACATTTAAAATGCTTAATCGTCTGGATAATTTAGTTCAGGTCGCATCATTAGAATCGCAGCAACTCGATGTGCAGCCTGTCCCATTTGATCCGAGAGCCAAGACAGCCGTGGTTTTAGTTAATGGTTTTAACGGTTTGGGATTGCACACGGTTATGGCTGTTGTCCGTTATTTTGGGAAGGAATTCAAAAATTTTATTTTTATCCAGGTTGGTGTGATTGATGCCGGGAATTTCAAAGGGATCCAGGAAATCGAAGGATTAAAGGCTTCAATCAAAGTCAGTCTAGATAAGTATGTTCGTTTTATGAACCAGAACGGTTGTTTTGCGGAAGGGTTTTCTTCCGAAGGTACTGATATCTCTGAACAAATTGAGAAATTATCTCGGGAGGTCAGCAATCGTTATCCGGGAGCTGTTTTCTTTGGCGGTCAATTGGTTTTCCCTCGAGAAACATTAATGACACGCTTGCTGCACAACTACACGGTGTTTTCAATTCAGGGCCGTTTGTATCAGGATGGTATTCCATTTATGATTCTTCCAATTCGTGTTTAATCTGCCTTTACTTCCATGATTGCTAAAACCGAAGCGATCGTCCTAAAAAGTTTTGATTTTCGCGAGACAAGTCGGATCGTGACCTTTTATACCAGAAGTTATGGGAAGGTCAAAGGGGTCCTAAAAGGCATCCGTAAGGACCCTAGAAAATTCGGCAGCAGTGTCGATAAATTTTCCATGAATGATATTGTTTATTATCATTATCGCAATTCTGACATTCATTTAGTCAGTCAGTGTGATATGAAAGATTACTATTTTGCACTGCGGCAGGACATTAAAAAAATGCATGCGGCCAGTTATATTTTGGAGTTAGTGGATGCGATCATGCCGGTTGAACAAAAGAATGAAGAAATTTTTGAATTGATTTCTCAGTATTTGACGAGTCTGAAAGAAGCCAAGGATATTAGTAAGTTGGTTTATCTTTTTCAAATCAAGACGTTGGTCTATTCCGGTTTCCGGCCTCATTTGGATACCTGTGTCAAATGTGAGCGCAGAATCCAGGGACAAACCCGATTTAGCATTCAGTTGGGGGGATTGGTATGTGAAGTCTGCCGGCCGTCAAATATGGATGCGTCGATCGTATCAAAAGGAACAGTTGCCACCATCTTGCATATTGAACAATCCCACTGGGAACAAAGTTTGAAATTAGGGCTTTCCGATGTCATCAAGAGGGAGTTAAAGTTTGTGCTCAATAATTTTCTTGTCTTTCATTTGGAGAAAAATCTCAAGTCGGCAAAGTACCTTCCGGCATAAAGGAGCAGTAAAAAATGAAGCGAATTCTTCTATTGATATTTATTTTCCTGGGGGCCGCATCGTCCTGGGGCGCGTCTCAAAAATGTTTCTTTGAGTCGGATTGTTCAAAAGACGAATCTTGCGTTACTGCCAAGGGCGCGGCTACCGGAACATGTCAGGCTAAAAGTTCAATGCCGAGTGCCCAACAAACGGGTTTAGGCGCCAATTCCATTATTGGGGAACAGGGAAAATGCACATTTAATACAGATTGTCCTGATGGCGGTCAATGCATTAAGAAGCCGGGTGAACTGCATGGGTCCTGCCAGGGCAGCGGATATACAGCTGGCAATCTGCAGCCGGAGCGGGAAGGGGTTTATAAAGACAGAAGTTGTTACTTTGATCAGGACTGTAAGATCGGACAGGTTTGCGTAAAACCGCAGGGTTCGTTCAAGGGGGCTTGCGAAGATGATTTCTATAAAACCAACCATGACATTAAGGATGCCAAAGATCCACGGGCGTTATTGCAGAAATTTCATACCTCCGACCGCCAATGTTTGGTTGATCAGGATTGTGCTTTACGAGAAGTCTGTTTGAAGGATGAAAACTCCGTCTTTGGAGTTTGCCGGTCTAGAAGTTCTCTTCCCACGGATTCAGCGGTGCAAACAACGAGTCCGTCGTCCAGCCTTTTTTCTAATACAAATAGCCTTTTTAGTAAATAATTCTTTTCAGATCGATGTTACTTAGGGAAGGGTTATTCGCTGAGTGTTTCGTCGTCGGAGCGTTCGGCGATGTGGACCGTCTGTGTTTGCTTCTTGAATTTCGGAGGTGTATTGACCTGCAAGATGATGTCTTTCGAGAGACTTAATCCTATGGTTTTGACGCTGGCGAGAGTCTGGACATCTACAAATTTAAGATCACTAAGACTGCGATATCCTTTATGAAACAGATGCCGGGCACGCACGCGGCCAACACCTTTAAGAGCGACGAGTTCTAACAGCTCTTCTTTAATGCCGTACTGAATGCGGTTGCGCAGTTGATCCAATGTGAACGTGATCTTTTTGTACTGAAATAGGTCGGCAATTAAGAAGGAAGCGTGCAACAGCCATTGTGCGGATTCGATGTGACGGTAGATATCGCCGGGTCCGATGCCGAAGGCGTCGCAAATGTTTTCCTCTTTTTCTTCGGAAATCCACTGGTCTAGCATCCATGTGGTTTTAAGTGTTGAATAATAAGTGTACATATCCTCCAGCATGGCCACATCGTTTTGGGTCAGAATGAGTTCGTCCTCGCATTTGGAGGCAAATTCTTCGAGTTGGTCATAATCGGCTTTACCGACGCTCAATAGTTCGCCATCAGGACAGCAGGTTAAAAGATGCAACAGCCCCACATGGGAGAATGATTTTCCATCGTTGATTTTCTTCAATCCGTCTCTGATGGTGAGACTCGTTAATGGGTCTATATAAAGACGACTGGTGTGATTGCCAAAGGGGGTTGCAAAATATCGAAATCCGCTTTTCTCGATAAAGCCTTTCTCATGGAGAAATTCAAAGATGTTGCCAATGAGTTCAATGAGATTGGGTGTTTTCTTCTGATAGGACAAAAATGTGTGGCTGATAAAATCCAGCATGCCTTTGACGTCGTGAACGTACCCTGCCGCAATAGAGGCCAGGACATGAATGCGAAGCACACTTTCATGGCCCAATTTTGAATACACAGGTTCGGGTTCGGCAAGAATAAATTTGTCAAAAAGGGCGTGGGATTCGCTCAATGTCTTAGCCATTAAGATCGCCTCGCCGTGGTCATCATATTGAGGGCGGCCTGCTCGTCCGGCGCATTGTTTATATTCCGAGGCGGGAATGTAAACGGAACCCATGCCGCCGGCATATCGTTTGGTGTCTCTGATGATGGCGCGGCGGGCCGGAAGATTGACTCCCGCGGCTAATGTCGGAGTTGAGCAAATCACCTTTATGACATTTCGACGGAAAGAATCTTCAATCAGTTGTCGCTGTTTGGGTTTTAGTCCCGCGTGATGGAACGCGGCGCCCATACGAATGGTCTCTGCTAATTTCTTACACACTTTGGTCGAGTCTGGATCGCCTTCGATTTCATCGGCAATCGCCTTTAATGCGGCTTTATCTTCGGGTTTGATTGTTTTGACAATCGTTTTGCTGACTTCACGGCTGCAGGCCTGAGCGGATCGTCGGGAATTGACAAAGACCAAGACTTGTCCGCCGCCGCGGATTGTGTCCAAGCAGAGTTTGCTGACATCATCGGGGGCTTCTTCTTTTACGATTTTAATCGAGCTATTGTCAAACATGATTCGGTCATTGTAAAAGACGCCTTCACGCAATGGAATTGGCCGCCATTGACTTAAGGTTAGCTTTGCATTCAGCCAACCGGCAATCTCATCAGCATTTTTGATGGTGGCACTGAGCGCTAAAAATTGTATGTTGGAGTTGAGCTGTTTGATGCGTGTAATAAGAATTTCTAAGGTTGGGCCGCGGGAGGCGTCGTTGATGAAATGGACTTCATCAAGGACAATCGTCGTCAGAGAATCGATGAGCCACTGCGCTCGAGAACGAAGCAGGGAGTCAACTTTTTCTGCGGTTGCGACAATGATCTGATATTGATTGAGAAATTTGCTGGGCGAATCTAAATCGCCAATGGCAAGACCGACTTTAATTCCTAAAGGTTCATATTTATTTTTAAAATCTTGAAATTTTTCCCAAGCCAGGGCTTTTAACGGGGCAATATAAAGGCATTTGCCGCTACTGTGTAAAATTGCATTGAGCATGACTAATTCAGCAATCAATGTTTTTCCTGCGGCCGTAGGAACGGCCATGACTAGGCTCTGTTTGTCAAAAATGCCTTTTTTCACGGCGTCGGCCTGCGGGGGGTGAAGCGTTCGTATTCCAGATCCGGTTAAGACCTGAATGGCTTCTTGGGAAAAATGATGTTGTTCAAGAATTGATTTGAGATCCATGAGAACTTTCTATTTGAAGATTTAAGTTTCTAACATAAATGCTTGGGGTTGTCAATTTGGCCTGCATAATTATAAATAATACTATTGATTAGGGGTTTTAGTTGTTGACGCTCATATGCACGATAACTATAATCACAATAAATTATGAGAATAGTTATTCAAAGGGTGAAAGAGGCTTCAGTTTCCGTCGAGAACGCGTGTGTGGGGCGGATTTCTAAGGGGCTGTTGATTTTTGTCGGCGTATCCAAAATGGACCAGGAGTCTGATGTTGATTTTCTGGTGGATAAAGTTTCGACCCTCCGGATTTTTGAAGACGATGCGGGGAAAATGAATCTTTGCGCCGAGCAAGTCAACGGCCAGTTTTTAGTTGTTTCCCAGTTTACTTTATACGGTGATTGCCGCAAGGGCCGGCGGCCGTCATTTGATTCCGCCGCCGATCCCCAAAAAGGTGAAGAACTTTATTTGTATTTTATCGAGCGGTTACGGGCCCAAGGTTTCGAAGTTCAGACCGGACGGTTTCGCGCAATGATGGATGTGGCTCTGATTAATGACGGGCCCGTGACTCTTGTCATTGATAGTGAAGGTCGCAATGCAACAATCTAGGAGGCAGCAAAGATATCCG
>JAEUSC010000269.1 GCA_016789035.1 Candidatus Omnitrophota bacterium | reverse complement strand
AATCCTCACAAGATTTCTCCACACCTAGGCTGTATTCACATTCCCGGTTCAATTGACCGTCCTTAGAATAACGGCGGATTCTCCCATCTAGAAGGTCATCCTTAAAGTTCAACAACCACTCAACCTCGCCAGAATTATAATACATCTTGGATTCGCCCTGTTTAGCTCCCTTTTCATAAGTTGAAATTACTCGAGTGACTCCTTGCTCATCAAACTCCTTAGCCGGACCGTTCATCTCGTCATCTTGATAGTTAATTTCACTGAGCATAACTCCTTGTTCATTAAACTCCTGGGTCATCCCATTCAAATCTCCGTTACGATATTGGAATGAATATTGCATCTGACCGTTTTCAAAATAATATTTGCAGGGGCCTTGCAACAGATTGTCACGGTAACGTTCTTCATTCTTAATCTTTTCATTCTCATAAAATTCTTTTGAAAGCCCATCCAATGCTCCATTGGCATAGGATTGATCCAAACGCAAAACACCGCTTTCAAAATATTCTTTATAATCACCGTGGTATTTTCCATTCTTAAATGTTCCTGCGGCCATTAATCGTCCCGACGGAAAATATAACCGAAAAGGGCCACTTTTCTCCCCCTTCACAAATTGTGTTTCCAATTTAACCTGCTGAGTCCCTTCATAATATTCCGTAAATGGGCCATCAGGAACATCCTCCACCGCGAAGGCCTGAGAAACTAACAACATAAGCAATCCATAAAAAATCCAACTGCCCAGTCCAACTCGCACAAAAGGTGATGGAATAGCCATGCACTCTCCTTTTAAATACCAGTCTCAATTTTTCTTAAAAAAGAGGACCATTTGTTTTCTTTTCTCAACGGCAACGTGAGCTGGCAATTGGACAAACGCGATTTCAGCAAAAATGAGGTTCTCCACGGACGTGACATGATCAAACGTTAATTGATTCAGATCACCTTTAACTCTTTCATAAGCCATTCGAATAATGATCCGACGCATAGCGGGATGCCATTGACGGGCAGATGATACATTCATACAAACTGCTGCTGATTTAAAGTTAACATGTTCGTCCCATATAGCGGACGCATGAGTCATCAGGAAAGAATAATCAGCACTTGATGTGTTCGAAAGAGTGACCAGCGCCTGCATCATGTGAGGGTTATACTCTTTAACAAGTCGAGGTAAAAGCTCCAAACGGATCTTATTTCTAAAAAAATCTGTCTTTGAGTTTGTTGTATCTATGCAGTATGGAACGTTTAGTGCTTGAAGATACTCATATACGCTTCTCTTTTCAACTCCCAATAAAGGCCGGAGAATCAACACATCATTAATGGTCCGTTTATATTCCATTCCGACAAGCCCCTGAAGACCGGAACCCCTGATTATCCTCATCAACACCGTTTCTGCCAAATCATCGGCCGTGTGTCCCAACGCAATGGCATCAGCGTCGGCTTTTTGGGCTACCCTTTTAAAAAATTTATAGCGTTCTTGCCTTGCCCAGTCCTCCAATGAGCCGCAAGATGGTGGCTGCGTTGAGGCGCTTTCGCAGAAAACAGGAACCCCCATTTTCTTTGCATAATCCTTAACAAACTGCTCATCGCGAGCCGCCTGCCGCCGTATTCGGTGATTAAAATGTGCTACAGATATTTTTATCCCTAACTCATGCCGTAAAGCGATCAGTAAATGAAGCAGCGCCATCGAGTCTGGTCCACCGGAAAGCCCGATAACCACATGATCGGCATAATCCAGTAATCGATGAGTTTCGAGAGCACTTCTGACGATTTGAAGAATTTCGGAGACTTTATTCGGCGTGGGTCCCACGCTTTTGGAAACGCGCTTCACGATAAGCTTCTCTTAATTGTTCTGCGTACTTTAAGTTTGGCGGTTGAATATGCAATTCGGCGTAACCCTGCCTTAACAACTCAGCATTGACAAATGTTCCATCCTTAAGAAAAACGTACCCCACAGGATATCCTTCAGCATCGGTAAATTTAATGTCACTTTCTACCCGTACCTTTTTTTGCAACAATAACTCTTCGGCGAACGAAAATCCTCTTTCTTCCACACTGGTAGTTGGTACAACATCCTCTTGAATGACAAATCCGTACTGATCTGTAGGGCGGTTCATTCGGCGCGGGGCATCACTAGCCTTAACTCCAATCAATCGTAATTTACGACCATTTTCAAGAACAATAACATCTGACTTAATCAAACGAACAACTTTCACATAATCATACCTTAAGGTACTTTTATTGAATAAATGGTCATCTGCCGCTTGTCCTTGCGGAAGAAATACAAAGAAGACGAACATTAGACTTAATTGAACCCTGGCATTCATGGCGTGTATTGTACAAGAAAGCGTTTGCAGAAGAAAGAATTAATCGGTCGAATCAATTCAATGTTAATAAAAAACACGCATCGTATAGATCTCGATGCGTGTTTTTCTTACACTTACAAAAGGGAATTATTGTTTTCTTTTTTTCAATAAGAGACTTGCCAAACCCATACCAACCAACGAAAGTGTGGCTGGTTCCGGAACGGTCGTTGCAGCTGGAAATTCGTCATCTGAAAAAGAGGGCTGATCATCATAAAAGCCTTGCGGTGCATCCTTCTGATCATTCTCACCAACTTCATTTCCATTGGAATTTCCATGGACAGGATTATGACGATTACCCAGTGAGCTGTTTTGGAAACGATTGTCGCTGGAACCACTTGATCCA
>JAEUSC010000261.1 GCA_016789035.1 Candidatus Omnitrophota bacterium | reverse complement strand
ATCTCCTGTTTGATACCAGCCGTCCGCTATAACCTGTGCTGTTTTCTCAGAAGCATTCAAATACCCTTTCATGACATTCGGCCCCTTGACCATTAAAAGACCTTCTTGCCCGACATCCAAAGTTTGCCGAGAATCAGGATCAACGATCTTAACTGCAATCCCGGGGAGCGGCAGTCCAATGCTTCCCGGTTTTTGCGCCTTTTGAACAACTCCTTCATTGGTAAAATCCGGCATATTCACACTGACAATCGGCGAAAGCTCGGTGCAGCCATAGCCTTCCATGGGAAGGATATTGAATTTCGATTGAAATTCCTGCGCCAGTTGCGGTTTTAGCTTTTCAGCGCCCACCATCACAAACCGCAAAGTTTTAAATTGCTGAGGCTCAATCCGCCGGATATAGGAATTCAGGAATGTCGGCGTGCTCATCAGGATAGACGCTTCATGCTCCGCGAAAAGCTTACCGACAACTTTGGCGTCCAAAGGATTGTAATGATAAACCGCTCCAATCCCCGCAATTAACGGAAACCACAGCGTTCCTGTAAAACCAAATGAATGAAAAAACGGCAGAACGCCCAGGATCTTATCGTTTTTCTCCACTTCAAACACTTGATAAAGACCTTCCAGGTTGGAAGTGATATTTGAATGCGTAAGCATCACACCTTTGGGCTCTCCCGTGCTGCCGCTGGTAAACATGATGGTCGCTAAATCCTCGGGATTGCGCGGATTTAAACTTCCAAAAATCAATTTTCGGGTGAGAAATTTCGGCAGAAAGAATGACTTCACGACTGCATTGATTTTCGACAAGGGATTCAAAGACTTGATCACATCTTCAATAAAAACCATCTCGCAAGTCAATTGCAATCCCATCTTTTCTAAAAACAACCGGGATGAAATGCAGTAACGCATTTCGCATTGCTTGACAATGGATTCAACAGCTTCTTTCGATGATGTGTAATTGATATTAACAGGGACTTTTTTAAGCATTCCTAGAGCGATATTAACAACCGCCCCGGAAACGCTCGGCGGGATTAAGACACCGATTTTATCGCTCTGTGCCAAGCGGGATTTCAAATAATCAGCCACAGCAACCGCTGAAACAGCAGTCAAACCATAATTGAATTTCAGGCCCGAAGAATCAGCAAGGCAGAATTGCAACGGCTGTTTGCGCGCCTGCCATAAAAATTTCTCCGCCAGCGGATGTTTATCTGCGGTGCGATACTGAAAGGCCTGCGCTCCCAGTTCGAGGATTTTGTTTCGAACAGCAAAGGCCGTGGACTGCGAGGGCATGGGTTCGCCAAAGCTCACCGTCACAGGATACGGTACAATCTTCGGCCACTTCCAAAAGAACCGGCCGCCCTTCCAACTAAAGATGCTTCCCCAAATGCGATCGAGATGGACAGGCACAATCGAAGCATTCACTCCTTTGCAGATGTGCTCCATACCTTCATTGAATTTAAGTGTATTGCCCGTGCGGGTCAATTGTCCTTCGGGAAAAATGCAAACCACTTCTCCGTCTTTAATCGCCTGCTTTGCGGTATGAAGCGCGCGGATCATTTCCTTGGGGCTGTCATGGCGGTCAATGGGAATCGCCCGCCCCAAACGGCATAGGGCACTTAACCACCACACTCGATAGACTTCGCGGCTCATCAAAAACCTGACCGGACGCTGGACACACACTACAATCAAAACAGCATCGATAAACGAAATATGATTCGAAACAACAAGCGCGCCGCCTTCATCCGGAAAGTGATGTTTATCAATCACCTTGATCCGGTAAATCGTATGGGTCAAGATCCACACACACAAACGCACAAGCGGATACGGCAGAAGCCGGCAGGCGTAAATGGTTCCCAAAATTGTCAGAATACCGCAGACAATAAATATTTGAGCCGGATTCAAATGGAACTGCCGGAACACAAACAAAAATCCCGACCCCAACAGAATCCCGGAAAACGATAGAAAATTATTCGTCGCCAGGATCTGTCCGCGCTGGTCCGCAGGACTGTCATTCTGGATCAACGAATTTAACGGGACAATCAGAAACCCGCAGAACCCGCCCAACAACAACAGATTGATACAGACAAGCGTATACGAGTGATAGGTGAATCCCAATGCCACGGAGAAAAAGCTGATCCCGATAGCCCCCAGGGGGACCAACCCAAGCTCAACCTTCTGATCAGAAAGCTTTCCCGCTAGGAAACTCCCCAAGCCGATCCCAATCGCGAGGCATATGAGCAGATAACTGGTGTGTAATTTGTCCGCCAGTACCATGTTCTTGGCATAAACAAGAATATTTAATTCAAACAATCCTCCCAGGAAAGCAAAATAACTTAAGCCCATGATCGAGAGAAAAATGGGACGGCTTTTACGGATCAGATGGACGTTCTCAAATATTTCCCTGATAAAATTGGCATTAAACTTTCGCCGGCTTCCGGAAGGCTTAACATTATCAATGAAAAGACTGCTCACAAAACCAACGCATGCCGTCAAGAGAAGCACATAGCCCATTTGGTTTCCTCCAAACTGGGCGAGCGATCCTCCGAGTACTTTCCCTAAAATGATGCCCACATAAGTTAAAAGCACCATCATCCCATTGGCCTCAGGGATAGCCGATGACGGCAGCATTTCTGGAATGATCCCGTATTTGGCAGGACCAAAAAAAGCGCTGTGTGTTCCCATCAAAAAAACGACCGCCAGCATAATTGAGACATTCGATGTGCTAAATCCATAGATGGCCAATGATGCAATCGTCATTTCAACCGCCTTAACAACCACAATGATTGTCTTTTTGCTGAAACGGTCGGCCAAAAATCCGGAATACGTTGAAAAAAGGAGAAACGGCAGGACAAATAAGATCCCCGATAATGAAAGATAAAACGCCTCTTGTGGCGTGCCTAAAAAATGGTCGACCAGCAAGAGAC
>JAEUSC010000193.1 GCA_016789035.1 Candidatus Omnitrophota bacterium | reverse complement strand
AGAAATGTCAGAACTATTGAAACCGGCATTTTTCAAATTGTCTACAGCTGTTTCAACAGCCGCGCGTGTGGAGTAAATTCCATAAACTGCGATATTTTTCTGACCCATGGGAAACCTCCTTTATTGTGTGGCTTATTGTTAGGGAATTAGTACGTAATCGGACTTTTGACATCCAATTCATTGCGAACCTTATCGACACCGGCGATGCTTGCAGCAATCTCTGCTATCGCATTTTTCTCTTGTTCATTGGTAACGGGACCTTTAAGAGTCACTTGTCCATCTTTGGTTATGATCTTCACATTATGCCCATTCATCGACAATGATTTGTCATCAACAACGGCTTGGCGTATTCGTTTTGTGGTGTCAAGATCCGTTGATGATTGACCCTGGTCATCGGCCGTAAGTTCCGCCGGAGCCCGGTCTCGCTCGTTAATTTTAGTATTGTCAACGTCCGCGGACCGTGCCTGAACATTTCCGGGATGGATCATCAAAACCGATACAGCCAGTACCAGCATTACAAACATGGATGTCTTCGTGTGCATAATGGCTCCTTTTTCGTTAGGTTTAATTTTGTTGCAATGTAGCATCACGCCCGTGAACAAAGGATGAATTTAAAATTAAATAAAATTAAGATGGCAACAAAAAACATTTTCCACAGGAGTGATGAACCTACGAAGAGAAAACCTTTGCGGGATTTATAAGGCGCGCAAGAAAAGTAATTGCGAGCACCGAAGAATACACTTGAAGTGTGAAAAGGGAGTTAATCGTATCTTAACGCATCAATGGGGTTCAACCGTGCGGCTTTATTGGCAGGCCAAATGCCGAAAACCATTCCCACAATGAGTGAAAAACCCGTGGCTAAAAGGACGGAAGAAATCGCAATCTTAACCGTCCATCCGGCCACAAGAGTAATGAGCAATGAAATCCCCGAACCCAGGAGAATTCCTGCCACACCTCCAATCGTCGCCATCAAAACAGATTCGACCATAAATTGCATAAGGATATCCGTACGGGTGGCACCGATTGATTTGCGAAGCCCAATTTCGCGCGTGCGCTCCGTGACCGAAACCAGCATGATATTCATGATTCCGATCCCGCCGACCAACAGAGAAATCGCGGCAATCGAACCCAAAAGCATGGACATGGTTTTCGTTGTGGTTTCCAATGCGGCCTTCAGGTCAGCCATATTGCGCACATCGACGGCCTCGTCACCTTCCGAGGCATTTTTGATTCGATAACGGGTCAGCAGCGTTTGTTTGACCTCCTCTTGGGTTTCATCCAGAAGATCAGCCGAAACCCCTTCCACATAAATGGTATCAATGTAAGTCTTACCCAAAAGACGGTACATCGCGGTTGTAACCGGCAACAGGATAATATCGTCCTGATCGCGCCAGGAACTTCCGCCCTTGGGAGGCGCAATACCAATCACCTTAAAATTATTCATATTGATTTTAATCGTCTCTCCGATTGGATCTTTATCCCCAAACAAATTGGTGACCACCGTCGCACCCAGCACAGCCACTTTTTCACGACTGCGGACCTCTTCTTCGGTAAAAAATCGTCCAACAACGGGAATGGACGCCCGCATGGGCGCGTATTCAGGATTGACCCCTTCGATCTGCGTATTGGTATTGCTGCTGCCGTAAACCGCCTGCACGCGTCCGCTCACGGACGCGCTCACCCGTCGAACCGACGCAATGCGCGCAATCGCCTGCATATCCTGAAAAGTCAACCGCGTGACAGATCCCGACTCTAGCGCCACACCCTGCACCCGCATCTGACCGGGGCGGACCATCAAAAGGTTTGAGCCCAGCGAGGATAATTGTTTCTGAATCGAATCCTGAGCCCCCGTCCCGAGCGCCAGCATCGCGATGACTGCCGTCACCCCGATTAAAATCCCCAATATGGACAGAAAGGAACGAAGCTTGTTGCCCAACATGGCTTCCAGCGCCTGACGAAACGAATCTTTAAACTTGTCCTGATCAAATGTCCTGACAGCCGCATGCCGGAGCTGTTTAACAATCTGATAAGCGTCATCATTGTTAACGGCCTCGACCTTCTTATGGCGCTCATCGGAAATGACAACACCGTCACGCATCACAATGACCCGCCCGGCATGCGCGGCCATGTCCGGTTCATGAGTGACCATGACAATGGTCTTTCCGCGGCGATTGAGATCCTTGAGAATATCGATAATCTCGCCCTTACTCTTTGTGTCAAGATTTCCCGTCGGCTCATCAGCCATAATAATCAAAGGATCATTGACCAATGCCCTGGCAATGGCAACCCGCTGTTGCTGCCCGCCCGAGAGCTGGTTGGGGCGATGATGCAGACGGTGCTGCAGCCCCACGGCCGTCAATTCCTCAACAGCCTTTTGTTTTGAAGCATGAATCCCTGCATAAACCAAGGGAAGGGCCGCATTATCCAATGCGGTCTTACGCGCCAGCAAATGAAACTGCTGAAACACAAATCCGATGGTGCGGTTGCGCAAGGCCGCGCGTTCATCATCGGACAGATGCGTAATATCGCAACCCGCCAGGCGGTAGCTCCCTTCACTGGGACGGTCCAGCAGTCCCAAAATATGCATGAGCGTTGATTTGCCTGAGCCCGAAGCGCCCATGATGGCCACAAATTCTCCGGAGGCAATCAATAAAGTAACGCCGTTGACCGCCCGGACCTCGGTCTCCCCGCTGCTGTACGTCTTAATAATGTTCGTCAATTCAATCATGCAATCACACGGCTGATGGTTGGCTATCTTTTTCGGCGTTGCGGCATCATAGGATTCCCGCCGCTGGAGGCCTTGGGAGGCGAGTACTTTTGCGTGCGCAACACAATCTCGTCGTCTTCAGTCACACCGGAGACAATTTCCACATTGCGGTCATCTTCCAGACCAATTTCGACATCCCTTTTCTCCACCTTCCCCCGGCTGTCGCGTCGTAAAACAAATGATTCACCGTCTTTTTTTTGCACGGCAGAGATAGGCAACACCAGAATATTTTCTTTGCTTTCCTGAACGAACTCAATATTGGCACTCATCCCTGAACGAAAGAAAACCGGAACATCTGAAGGAAGCAGGTCCACTTTGTAAATGGTGACATTATTAACCACCTGGGACTCGTAATAAATATGATCGACGGTTGCATCAATCCGCGTGTCCGGATAAGCATCCAAGCTGATGGTGGCCTTTTGTCCTTTTTGGATCCGCCCGATATCAGTTTCATCCACCTGCGCGCGGACGATCAAACGGTCCGACAGAACAACTACCGGATCGGCCGTCGTCAGCGTTTGCCCCGGCTGAATGGTTCCCACAATCACCTCGCCGTCGATGGGTGCAATCAGTGGAATCGGCTTGTAGACCTCCTGCCAATATTTGAGCGATTCTTCCCCCTGACCGCGGGCCGCATCCAAAAGTGCCGCGCGCTCGGTAGAACTCATCCAGGCAATCGTCTGACCGGCCTTCACAGAATCCCCTTCCTGGACCAATATCTGTTCCAAACGTCCGCTCACCGGAGGCTTGATCTCCAAACGGTTTTTGGGCAACAGCGATCCGGTGGTTGTCACAACTTTGCGGATGTCGCCGCGGTGCGGGGAGACAATCCTTTGTTCATTCTGCCGGGATGCATGCTTGGCATGTCCCCAGGCCCACCACACAACAACCGTGAGGACGACAATGATCATCCCGATCCATTTTTTACGGTTCGATTTCAAGAGTCCCTCCTTTAGCCCGGATCCAATTGGCTTGAGCCAAGAGCGCCGCGGCCTGCACATTGAGAAATGACTTTTGATTATCCACCCAGTCATCTTCAATGATTGTCCAATTATCGAAATCAATAAGCCCCACCGAATACTGCTGACGCGCAATCTTCGCCCGTTCCTCGGCGGCGTCCAAAAACTGCCGGCGCACGCTCACGTTTTCAACCCCATCTCTGTAATTGTTCCAGGCTTGCTGCAGATTCAGAAGAAGGCCGTCATGAACGCTGCGTTCATCCTGGGTGAGCTGGCGGTAAACACTTTTGGCCTGCGCCACACGGGCGGTCCGCAGACCGCCTTCAAAGATCGGTAACGATACGCGAAGACCGGCGGATGAATCGTCATCCTTCGGCGCCCAGCGCTGGCCGGACCGCAATACATCCCCCGTCAAAATAACGGCAGGTAAAAGGTCTCCCTGACTCGCCTTGGCCTCGTAACCAGAGGCATTCTTTTGGGCCCGTGCCGCTAATAATGACGGATGACTTTCTGCAATTCTGTTTAAGTCCGGTTCGCCCGGTTGCTGATCGATGAGCGTCCAGTTGCCCTCCACAGTCACAAGATCGGCCTCGCGCCGTCCCAACTCTTTGGCCAGTTGCCGTTGGGCTGCCACAATCCCGCGTTCGGCCTGATGAATTTCAAAGATCGCCTGAGCCAGATTGGCCTGCGCCTTCATCAATGCCCCTTTATGTTCTGTGCCGGATTGGTAACGAAGAGTAATCAGGTCCACATTTTTTTGGCGCAAATCACGAATGCCCTGCGTCAATATTAAAAGCTGCTGGGCCTCAAGAAGATCAACAAAGGCCTCCCGAATGCGGTAACGGATGTCTGCAGATGTGAAAAGAAAATTCTGTTTAACGGCCGTGAGATCTTCGTTGGCGGCGTGAATGCGATTAAAGATAGAAAAACCGTCAAACAAAAGCTGGCTTGCGGATAGACCGTAACTGAAAGACTTGCTGACACCGGAACTGTCTCCATTGGCGGTTGAGGCGCTAAGGTCTGCCGATATTTGCGGAAATATGCCACTTGCTGTAATCGTTTTGGCGGCGTTGCTTTGGACAATGCCTTCCTGGGCGGAAATCAAATCAGGATTATTGCGCGCGGCCTCTTGCAAACATTGCTCCCATGTGAGGACCTCACCGCCGCGCACAGGCATAGTGACAGATAGAAGGATGACCGCGATGACGAAAATCTTCAAATTGTGAGGGACATTGCGAACCATAACAATAAAACCTTTACGAATGCCATCTGAGGATTTATGTGTCTGCAAGTTTTTGACAGGCAAGAAACCAGGAAAGTTTCAATTCTTTTGAAATTTTCTCACAAATATTTCAATCAGGAAACAATCGTTTTATAAAAGTTTCCCTAAGGAAGGAACATCTCTCCCCTTAGAAAGACAGGAGGCGTTGTTAGTCGATCAGGGAACCGACCACAGGAAAGTCCTTCAGATGTTTATCACCGTGCGGAGATTTCTCCAGCTCCACGGTCAAATCTTTTCCGGCATACACTTCGCCATGACTGGGATCATGTTCTCCCGCGCGCCAAAGCCGGCTGACGGTGACATCATAAATTTGACCATTGACCGCAATATAAGCGGGACGGCCGTTTTTTCCGTCGAACTCCTTGAGCTGAGCGCGGGTCAGAGACATCTTGATTTTGTATTCCCGGATCGGCGGATGCTTAAAATTGGGCGTGAGGTCTTTGGGCTTGGGAACAATCGCGGCTTTTTGCGCGGGATCATCCCCCTGGATTTCCTGACCGCCGGCATTCCATGCGGATGCGCCGCCTTCCAGCACATACACATTGTTAAGCCCGGCGTCTGCCATGACGTTGGCCGCATACGGCGCGCGCCAGGTCGACTGCGTGCAATAAAAAACAACCGGCCGGTCCAGAGGAATTTCCTTCTTGCGGTTTTCCACCTGATCATAAGGAATGTTAACCGCCTTGGGCAAATGCCCGGCCTTGTATTCGTCCGGCCGCCGCACATCCACAAATAAAAACTCTCGGCCCGCAGACTGCCATTGTTTGACGGTCTGAATCGACACATACGGCGCCTTGGGTAACGTTGAATCCGAAACCGTCTCTTCCGCAAATGCTGCATTAAAACACAACACGTTTCCAACAATAATCAACATTAACTTCTTAATCATGCATTTGCCTTTCTCTTGTTTAATGCCACTAGAACAGCGGCGGAATAAACCCGTGAATAACCATCATATGATATGTGATGGGATCCAGCATATTATTAAGAACGAACATTTTATAAAATGATTGAAATGAAACTGTAAAAAGAAAAAGCAAACACAATAAAGCCCTCATCCACAATCCTTGCCTAATGTCTCCCCTAAAAAATCTCACCAGCGCAAAAACGCTAAAAAGAACCAACACCATTTCCAGATTGATCACAAAACGTACAACTTTCGTATGGGATAACAGGCTTAACGGCGCCATGATTGTTATAAAATAGACCAAAAAATATCTTTGTTTCCAATCCCGTTGGCTGTCGCAAATTAAGAATCCCGCATACCCGATACCAATCAAAGAAATAACCGGAGAAAGCAGAATAAAATCAACAAAATACCGAAACCACGGCCCGGAGGACAGCATGGTAGCATAAAGATTTCCTTGATCAACAAAATGGGTCAAATACATCGTGTGAAGCATTAAAAGAATATTCTGCCAGCCTCCTAAAACCGCCCAGTAGACCATAAACGCCAGGATCGCCGGCATTAAGAAAATAATCGCTAAATCTTTGATAGGAACGACCAGTTTAAAATACCGGGCAAAAACCAACATCACAATCACGATAAAAAAAAGCAGCAATACCGACGATTCTTTAACCAACAAACTCAATGTCCTAAACAAGACAAGACAAACAATCTTCCCCAGACTTCTTTGATTCAAATAATCAAGAAAAGCCCACACGGTCAGCCCCCAGAAAAGATTTAACACACTCTCAGTGAGGACGAGCCGGCTCATTCCTGAAATCAGAGGCGAAGCACATAATAAAAATGTCAAACATAGAGCAACATCGCGCGAAAATATTTTCTTTGAATAGTAATAACAGGCGATGCAAAAAAGTACAAAAGCGCAATAAGAAATGCACGTAAGCGTTGAGAAAGACACGCCCAGCCACTTAACTGCCGTTGAAGCCAAAAAAAGATAACCCATCCGGATAGGCGCTGGATGATAGCGGTGTTCCTCACTCTGCGCGTACCAATGCAATAAATTCCGAACACCCTGCGTTCCGTGAGCAGCCACATGGTGGGCATATTGAAGATAATAAAACTCATCGGTGTTATTTTGATGAGAGCGTTCGGGGGGCAGCATCCCGATCAAGGAAATGAGAATAGCGGCAATGGAAAATAAGAGTAACCGATGATACGAATCCGACATAATCCCTTTCTAGTTAATATTCTTCATTCTAACGGTGTCCTTAAAGTGACGCCTCATTATTTTGGAATTTCTTTATAGATTTCAAGAAGAAAATCCCTGCCTACTGACTTTTCCCAACAGTTGACGCTGCCGCGAGTTTTATACTACCACCGGTTAAGCCAGTGGCACTCCAGAGATAGTTAAGTTAGAATTGGCTCATACGAAAAAGGAGCCGATTCGATGAAAAACAGACAATGGAGTAGCAAACAAAAATCACAGATCGTTCTCGAAGGTTTATCCGGCCAGATCGAGATCAGCAAACTTTGCCAGAAATATCAGATCGCCCAGACCCAGTATTACAAATGGCGCGACCAATTCCTGGCCAACTGCCATGAATCCTTCGAGATCAAGAAAAAGACCGATAAAGAACAACGCCTTGAAGCCGAAATCTCCAAAATGCGAACCATCATCGGCGACTTGACCATTGAGTTAAAAAAAAGCGAATACGAACTATGAAACGCCAACGTTCCCAATCAACCCAACAACGCGATCAAGATTTGCTGGCGATCCTCATGCCCATCAAGACCGACCACCCTCTCTGGGGTTACCGGCGCATCTGGGCTTACTTGAAATACCGTCAGGGTCTCACCTTCGGCATCAATCGTGTCTATCGCGTTATGAAAGAGCATCAACTCATCGTCACCAAACTTCAACGCCTGCGCGCCCGTCGGGGTCCATTGCGCTCTAAACCCAGATCCCACAGACCAAATCACTTCTGGGGCATCGACATGACCAAAATCAAGATCACCCCTTGGGGTTGGCTCTACTTGTGCGTTGTCCTTGACTGGTGCACCAAAGAGATCATCGGATACTCATTAAGTATCCAGTCCAAAACCGATGACTGGCTATCTGCCGTTGAAATGGCTGTCAACGGCCGCTTCCCCAACGGCATCCGGGAACATCTCAAAGAGCACGAATTATTCTTGATCTCCGACAACGGCTGTCAGCCGACAAGCCAACGGTTCATGATGAATTGCTCGCTCTTGGGCATCAAACAGATCTTTACCACCTGGTCGAACCCTAAAGGCAATTCGGACACCGAACGCGTCATGCGCACACTCAAAGAAGATCTGGTTTGGACTTACGATTGGGACAACCCCTTCGCCTTCAGCGAAGCTTTAAACAACTGGATCATCGATTACAACACCGATTATCCGCATCAAAGCTTAAACAACATGACGCCAAAGCAGTATCTTGAGTCGTTTAACAAAGAGCCGGTTCTAACTTAAAAATCGCTTGCTTAAGTGGTGGCATTACAAATCCGCCAGCTTAGAATTAAGAAGGGGTTGAGCCAAGAGCAACTCGCTCATGAAGCCAATTTGCATCGCGCTTATATTGGTCAGATTGAACGTGGAGAAAAAAATATTGGAGTGCAGAACTTGCAAATAATAGCCGAAGCTCTCGGTATTAAAGTTAGTAAGTTACTGGATAAATAATTAATGCACTTCAAATTAACTTTTGTAAACAAGTACGAATAGTCTGAGGCAATTGATTAACATCGGTAATAGACATAATTTTCTCCCTACCATTTCTAATCTTGTCTGCACCAGATAAACCTAAAACACCCTCAAAATCTGGATCTAGCCTAAAAACTATCCCCTGTCCAGCCGCTAGGTTTTCAATCTTCTTGTTTAGACCCGCACTTCCATCATGATAACTTGAATAATTGTTTGCATTTCGATCTTCATCGTGTAACACGAAGAAGGGAATCTGAAACGCTTTCAATATTTCCATAAAGAATGGAATATTCTCTTTTCCTCCTACATCCACTATTGAAATTCCATATTCATTAATATCTGCTCCCAGAAGCTTGAAGGCTAATGGCAACGAGTGTCTTTCTGTTGGACCTTCCACAATTAAGACCTTTTTTGCAAAGAACAGCTCGTTTCTTCTAGCATCAAACTCAGTTAATAGTTTTAATTCTTTCTTTGTACCGGGTTGAATTTGAAGTCCTGTGGGTTGAAAAACTTTTGTGCCCTGTTGAGGTATTTTTCGAACAATCGAAATCGTTTGATAGTCAGATAGGTCCAAGAATTCAACTGAGTGTGTCGTATAAAAAACTTGATCCCCGTTCTCTGTTAGACCGCGTAGAAGCTGATAAAAAAATCTCCTTGTGTGAGGGTGCAAATATACCTCTGGCTCTTCAATCATTAATATGCTGCCAGACTTTCTTAAATCTCTATAAGCATGAATTAATGCGATAACAACAGCACTTTGAATGCCTGATCCCATTTCTAATGCCGGCGCCTCAGAACAACTATCAGATTCCTTAATATTCAATTCCAGACTTTTGTAATGCGCAAGCACTGGAGGTTCTTTAAATGCTAATTTTGCCTGTTTAAAACCTGTCTGCTTCTTAACGTTATCCTCAATCTTCTTTTCTAGAGCTTCAAATAATGGAATGCGCAATAAACTTGCGAGTTCGCCCATTTTCTGCAAGTACGAACCTTTTCTTGCCGTATCCTCGAGAAATTCCCTCTCTATTTCTTTGAGCAGTTTACCGAACAATGTCCATTGCGACCCCGATAAATGATATTTTAAATCTCTATTTACCCCTATGAAAACAACTGGGAATGCGTCGCGGTATTCAGACGTAACATATAACAATTCCGGGAATGGTTTCTGTCCGCTCCCTGCCTTAGGAAGCTTCTTTATAACTTTTATCTCATCGCCACTAAAATCTATGCAGATAAAATCAACCTTTGGGTCTCCTTTAGCGTGATACCCTGTTTTTCTCTTATAATGTGAATATCTAAGCAAAAAACCCTTTATTTGATGATTACGACCAGTGGCATCGGTAAAATCAAAACCCGAATCAAACCAGATCTTGATTTCAATATCTTGATCCACTTGTTTATTGTGTATATCGTCGTCCGATATCTGTTTTACCGAAGGCCATGATTCACCAAGGATCAAATCAATGGCTTGCAAAATATTAGATTTACCCGAATTGTTCTCCCCCACTAAAGCACAAAGCGTACCTGGCTGGATTACCGCATGTTGAATTGAACGGAAATTCTTTATTTCAATCTTATCGATCCTCAATTAGTATCTCCCTTAATCAAGATATTCTCGGAGCTGATTGGCTATCTTCTTTAAACCCTTAGAGCCTTTTAAATAAAAAGACACACGAATACCGTATTTTGTGGGCGTAGACTGTTTTATGCGTACCCGTATCTTCTCTGGCAGTAAATTTAAATTCTGGACATAATAAGAACGTCCCTTCATAGTTAACAAACCTTTTTCAAGCACGTCACTTAGATCGATAGGCTCAGAGAATGCATGGGAAGATTTAGCAATCTCTCGAATCATTTCTTCGTTATTCATTTTTCCTCCCAACTTTTAAAAGCTTATGAAAATTACTAATAACTTTTTGTTTAACTACATTAATGTCCATTTGCCATAAATTAGCTATGGGGCTAAAAACTAGTTCCACATCCCAGGGCATCAAAGGCCTATTGTTAACCATTGCGAATGGACCATCTGTTTCAGTTAGTATTCTGTCGTGCGGCATATTAAGAAATAACTCTCGTCCCTTTTGGCTAGCAAGCATCGCTGGGCCGACTGAAAACCAACAACCTTGAGAAACCGCCTGTTTTAATTCACTAGCACTACCTGTAAACCAGTGTAAGATTGGAATACCGGCATCTGGATATTGTTTTAATTCATTCAAAACTGCCGTAGCAGCATGTTGGCTATGGATTGACATAATACGTCCACCATCCTTTTGTACATTTCTTAAAATGTGGGAAAAGATATGTTTCTGAACTTTACTATGTGACTGAAATTTTTTACCTCCATCCAATCCAATTTCACCTATAAATTCTGACTTAGAAAGCAATTCATCAAAGACTTCCAGTTCAGCACATCTTTCATGTGCCAATTGGGGATGAAATCCTAATGATGTTTTTATTTTCTGATTTCCTTTGGCTAAATTCTTAGTTCCAATCCAAGCTTTCGGAGTCGTGGTAACAGAAAGGATACACAATTTCCTATCCTTACAATCATTGGCCACTTTCTCAGGATCAGGAAATAAATCAAGGTGGCAATGCATATCGATCATTGAATCACACCTATCTTGATTAAATAGTCTTTAACTTCACTTAATCCCTTCATAAATATTTCTTTGTACTGAGTCCGAGCCTTTTCATCATGTGAGAGAGGTCCACTGTCCAAAAGCCAAGAAGTTATTGTTTTATCATTTACTTTAGATACGGCAGTTATTATGGCAAAAAGATCGTCTCGATTCTTCTGGTCTTTTAATACAGCATTCAAATCATTATACAAATAGCTATTTGATTCTTGTATTCCAGCTTTTGATAAAGCAGCACGCCGGATTAAACAAGGAATACAACGACCGCATTGTTTTCCTTTTCGCTTCCAGTTACTGCATGATACTGATTCAGGAATAATTTTTTTAAGCAACTCTTGGTCTTTGCATTCCTTAAGCATCTCTCCTTTGGTTCTAAATTGATATGGATTAACTACATTAATATTAAATTCTATGTCATTGAATAAGGACTGAACCATTTGAATATAATGAGGATGCGTTGTCTTTGTACTTAGCGAACCTATTCTTCGTGGTGTCAGAG
>JAEUSC010000187.1 GCA_016789035.1 Candidatus Omnitrophota bacterium | reverse complement strand
GGCCTCTAAAGCAGAGATCTGGTTAATCATGGACACTCCGCCTATTCATCCAAATGATGTTTAACTACTCTGGCATCAACAATATAAATCACATCTTCTGCAATATTTGTGGAATGATCAGCAATTCTTTCTAAATTCTTTGCAACAAGAATTAAATCCACGGCCCGCTGAACCGAGGTTGGATCTCCCAGCATATATGTTAGCAACTCCCGAAAAATCTGAACATTTAACTGATCAACCTCATCATCACGAACACATACGTTACGAGCCAACTGAACATCATCATTAACAAAAGCATTTAAACTGTCTTTAAGCATGGCCTGAGTTAAACTTGCCATGCGCGGAATATCTATTAAAGGTTTTAGGAGAGGCGCCTTTAGTAGATCAAGTGATCGATGGGCAATATTTACCGATAAGTCCCCCATACGTTCCAGGTCATTAACAATTTTCATAGATCCCGTAATGAACCTTAAATCCCTTGCCTGCGGCTGGTGAAGCGCTAATAATTTCAGGCACAATTCATCAACTTCAATTTCAATTTCATCAATCGCATCGTCTATTTCAATGACCTTTTGAGCCAGATTCTCATCTCGATCAACCAAAGACTTAATCGAAAGACTAATGGAATCTTCAACCAGACTGCTCATTCGAAGCAATTTTTCTTTCAACTCTTGAAGCTGCTCGTCAAAATGCCTATGCATAATGAAGTCTCCACTGAAAGGTCAATTATTCTTAAAAGCAATATTCGATTTATTCAGATGATCAATCATTTCTGGTCTACAAAACAAATACCCCTGAAATGCTTTGACGCCAAACTGCCGGAGTAAATGAAACTCCTGCATTGTTTCAACTCCTTCGGCAACACAAATAATATCATGTTCAATACAGAAGGATACAACTAATTTAACGATGCTGCTTTTTAACGGATCCGTTAAGACTCCGTGAATAATGTGTCTATCAATTTTCACAATTTGTGGCCGGGTTTCAATAATGGATCCCAAACTTGCGTAGCCACTGCCAACGTCATCCACAACAATATTAAAGCCTACTTGCCTGTATTCCTTTAGACGCTCCCAGAATAGCTCATACTTTACAATTGCCGAGCGTTCTGTCAATTCAAAGTAAACATTTTTCGGATCAAAGGACCGATCATTAAATATTTTCTGGATTTGATCACTCTTGGCGTTCTCAATCAAATGAGGATTACAGTTAAAGAAAATATTGGGAAACAAAGGGTTTCTCCCAATCACATTCAAAGCCTTCTTCCACACCATGGTTTCCAGCTCGTAATACAACCCTAAATCAAAGGCGACCGTAAAAAGAACCTCAGGGGCACTCAAAGGTCCTGGAACCTGTGGCCTGGACAATACTTCAGCTCCAAAAACCCTACATTCTTTTTCCACATAATAAATTGGCTGAAAGTACGGCTCCACCAGGCCATTCTCAACAATTTCCTTAATGAGTTTTAATTGCTCCATTCTCTGACTTGTTACCTGCAAGTCCTCCCCGTAATTTCTGCGAAGCAGGGCAAAAACCCTAACAACAAACTCTTCCGTATCAAAGGGCTTTACAAGAAAATCATCAGCCCCTAATTGGAAACACTGGACCTTTTGATTGACGGCACAGGCCCGGTCGCTCAAGACTATGATTGGGATGTTACGTGTTGTTTCAGTATTTTTAAGATAATGGCAGACTTCCAGCCCGCTGATATCAGGAAGGAACAAATCAAGAACAATTAAATCTATCGGAAGATTACTTTTTTCAATGGCATCGCGACCGCTGGTTGCGGTTATAACTTTATAACCGCGAGAGGCCAAAATAATGGAGAG
>JAEUSC010000182.1 GCA_016789035.1 Candidatus Omnitrophota bacterium | reverse complement strand
TCTGCCGTTGCCTCGGACGCTTATTACAGTGGTTGAATTTATTTTAAACCGTGATCTGTGTGAGATTCTGGAGGCGGAACATATCAATGCGGAACGCCTTCAATCGGTAGTCGAGGAGATGAAACGGTGGGCGTTTAAGCGCGACCAGGGGAATTTTGGTTTTGTGGCCAGCGGAAAGATCAGTGAATTGATGCGGCGGCTGGAACAGCAGCCTAGGAATATTGCTTTGGTTGAAACGATAGAAAAGGTTCTGACCATTCTTTCGCAATTGAATTTGGATTTTGACCTATGGAAGGCGCAAAATATTTATTTTGCCATTGGCCGGTTGCATTACTCGGAACGCAAGAAGCAATCGGCGGTTGATGAGTTGGCGCGCAAATGGATTGTGTCTTTCGAGCGTTTGGGTCAGATCCTCCAGGTCAAAATTATTTAAACCTGTTCACCCGCGTAGGGTGACTGATCCTGTTCACCCCCCGCGGTTGAACAGGTCACTTTGGTAGACGGGGTTGTTATGTTTTCCCATCGCGCTAGCGGTATCTTAATGCATATTTCTTCACTGCCTTCATCCTATGGGATTGGAGATTTAGGTCCTTGCGCTTATCAATTTGTCGATTTTTTGGTGAAATCAAAACAGCGCTACTGGCAGATTCTTCCGGTCAATCCCACTGATGGTATCAACGGGCACTCTCCATACAGCTCCAATTCCGCTTATGCGGGAAATCCGCTTTTGATCAGCCCGGATCTTCTTCTTGAAGACAAATGGATCTCTAAAAAAGATTTGCGACACTGCCCGCAGTTTCCTCAGGCCTCTATCGACTACAGCCAGGTTATTTCGTGGAAGGTCCGTCTTTTAAAGGCAGCATTTGCCACTTTCCGTCGGCAAGGCCAGAACGCGGCATTTGAGAAATTTTGTTCCCAGCAGGATCATTGGCTCAATGACTTTGCTTTGTTTGTGGTCGCCAAGGAAAAATTTCAAGGCCGTACGTGGAGTTCGTGGCCCATCGGCATGAAGCTCAGGAATGAACGGGAACTGCAAAGATTATCCGAGAAGTATTTTGATCAGCTGCAGAAAATCAAGTTTGAACAATTTTTGTTTTACAGCCAGTGGGCGCATTTAAAGGCATACTGTAAAAGGCAGGGTGTTGATCTTATTGGTGACATGCCCATTTATGTCAATTACGACGGTGCTGATGTTTGGAAAGATCCTAAGCTGTTTAAGCTCGATAAAAATTTAAAACTGAAGTTTGTCAGCGGTGTTCCGCCAGACTATTTCAGTAAGACGGGACAACGCTGGGGGAATCCTGTCTATGATTGGGCCAGGCTAAAGAAAACAAAATACGAATGGTGGATTGCCAGGATCCGTCACAATTTAATGCTGTTTGATTATTTAAGGATTGACCATTTCCGTGGCTTTGCCGGATTCTGGCAGATTCCGGCCCATGAAAAGATTGCCATTTACGGGCGCTGGGTGAAGGCGCCGGGCAAGGATTTCTTTAAGACGCTTTTAAAGCGGCTGGGCAAGATTCCCATTATTGCCGAAGACCTGGGATATATCACACCGGATGTTATCGATCTTCTCAAGGATTTTCAGTTGCCGGGAATGAGGGTCTTACTTTTTGCGTTTGATGATTATTCGAAGGGAAATCCGCATCACCCGGAAAATTATCCTAAGAATTGTGTTGTCTATACGGGCACTCATGACAATAACACTGTCCAGGGATGGTTTCAAAAGGATGCTTCCTGGCAGGCCAAAGAAAACGTGATGAAGCACTTGGGGCATCCGGTCGGGCGCGATGTTCATTGGGATTTTATTCAAATTGTCATGAAGTCGATGGCCCAGACGGCGATCATTCCTTTGCAGGACATTTTAGGGCTGGGGGAAGAGGCCAGAGTTAACCGGCCGTCGACCACCTACCGCAATTGGGAATGGCGGTTAAGGCCGTCCCAGTTAAAAGCGCAGATGACGGCGAAGCTGACCAAGCTCACAAAATCGACGAAACGCGCCTAACCTGTCCAACCGCGGGGGGTGACTGATCCTGTTCAACCTACGCGGTTGAATAGGTGATTGCTCTATGATTTTCAAGGTGTTATAGTTATAGCGGCGTTCGAGAGGCTATTATGAAAGCAATCTTAAATAACATGCGCAGATCACTCAAACCTGCCCTGAGCGTTTTGTTCTCAGCGGTTGTTCTTTATTCCGGCCTGCTCTTGTGCTGCCAGGTGGGGTTGGCCAGCGTCCATGGTCAGGGAATCAAGGTCCGATCCTGCTGTCAGACGTCAGCCGCCCATCAGTTGAAACAAAAGGCAGACAAGTCTTGCAAATGTTGCGGAATTTCCAAGACGATTTTGGATCGGGTGGGTGAAACCTTTCTCAGCGCCCGTCTGTCCAGTTTGCTGGATAAGCAGTATGTGGCCGCTTTTGATCATTTCTGGCCCTCGCGCAGTCATCCAACCGTTTTGGCTTTCAACAGCCAGGGGCCCCCGCGATTTACCACCATCGTTCCCCTCTATATCGAGCATTCCAATCTCCGACTTTAGACGCTTTTCCTTCCTTCAGTTTCTGATTCCGACTGTCTTATGTTTTTTCCATATAATTTTTTTAAAAAGAGGTGAACATGGCGATCAAATATTGGGGTTTTATTGGCGTCTTGATGATTTTCTTGATTGGGGGACACTCTGTGCGGCTCAATGCTCAGGATGGTCAGCCACCGGTTAAGGGGCGGTATTATTGTCCGATGCACCCGAATGTGACGAGCGACCGGCCAGGAGTTTGTCCGGTTTGTAACATGAATCTGGTTCTTCGAAAGAACCACCTCCACACCGGGAGTGGAGGAGGTCTCAAAGATTACGCTTCGCTGGCGCTTGATCCTCATCAACAGCAGTTGATCGGAATCCGGACTGTTCCCGTCAAAAAGAAGCAGACCGAGAAGATCATCCGAGCCAACGGGTTCGTGGCGCACAACGTCGATTTATACAAGATTCAGAATGAGTTCATTGAGACTTATCGCCAATACGTAAGCATTTATAGGGATTATAAGCGCGTGGGAACCCGCAGCCGTAATTGGGAGGTCCATCGCAATCTGCAGACGCAGCTTTTGGAAGCGGAACACAAATTGGTTCTCTTAGGTCTGGGGTCGGAGCAGATACAACGGTTGCAGGACGTCAAATGGTGGCAGTCGTGGGAACAGCCGGAGCTGGAAATTTTCAAGAATACCGATAACTACTGGGTTTTTGCACAAGTGTTTGAAAGAGACCTGGGCTTCGTGGAAGTGGGACAAAAGGCGACCGTTGAGATTCCTGCCTATCATGAAACACTTAACGGTATTGTCCGTTCCATCGGCGGGGCGGTCGATCCGCAGACACGGACCGTTCGCGCGCTCATTGAGGTCATTGGTTATCGAGGGGAATTGACAGCCAATATGCTGGCGTATGTCAACATTCATTCGGAGCTCGGGGAATACCTGGTCATTCCGTTTGATGCGGTTTCAGATTTGGGGACCCGCAAAATTGTTTTTGTCGAGCGCAAAGCCGGTGTCTATGAACCTGTCACCATTGAAGTGGGGTTTCAGGGAGACGGTTACTGGGCCGTCAATAAAGGAATTGGCGAAAATGATCGCATTGTTGTGGATGGGAATTTTCTCGTTGATTCGGAAAGTCGTTTGAAAGCCCAGCTGGAATTTGTGGACAGTCCTGGTGAAAGCGAGGCGGCCCATGTCCATTAATCCTGTTCGGGAAAATTTTATAACGAGGGTAATTGAAGTCAGCGCCCGCAATAAGCTGTTGGTGATTCTGTTGGCGTGTGTGGCTGTGCTGGCCTCAATTCACGTGATAAAAAATCTGCCTTTGGATGCCATTCCGGATCTGTCAGATACACAGGTCATTGTTTATTCCAAGTGGGACCGCAGTCCGGACATTATTGAAGCGCAAGTCACCTATCCGATCGTTTCGTCACTGTTGGGTGTGCCAGGCGTCAAAGCGGTTCGAGGAGCATCTGATTTTGGATACTCCTATGTTTATGTGATTTTTAAAGACGGGACCGATCTGTATTGGGCGCGCAGCCGCGTGCTGGAATATTTAAGCAAAATAACATCTTCGTTGCCTGAGGGCGTCAAGACTGAGCTGGGGCCGGATGCCACTGGTGTGGGCTGGGTGTTGCAATATGCACTGGTAGATAAAACCGGAAAGCACAGCCTTCAGGAGCTGCGCAGTTTTCAGGATTGGTATCTGCGTTATCATTTGCAGAGTGTTCCCGGGGTTGCCGAAGTGGCCTCTTTGGGGGGGTATGTCAAACAGTATCAGGTCATTGTTGATCCCCGCAAATTATTCGCTTACAAAATTCCCATAACGACCGTCATTGCGGCCGTGCGTTCCGGCAATCAGGAAACCGGCGGACGTCTGGTGGAAATGAGCGGCAAAGAATACATGATCCGCGGGCGCGGTTACGTCAAGTCGATCGAGGACATTGCCAATATTGCCATTTCTGCGGATGCGCAGGGCATACCGGTTCTTGTTAAGGACGTAGCGCAGGTGGTCATTGGCCCAGATCTTCGCCGAGGCGTTCTGGATTTGAATGGTGAGGGCGACACTGTGGGAGGGACGATTGTCATGCGTCACGGCGAAAATGCGCTGAATGTGATCCGACGGGTGAAAGAGAAAATCCAGGAGGTTTCCTCTTCTTTTCCGGAAGGAATGACCTTGGAGGTGACCTACGACCGCAGTCAGTTGATCGAACGCTCGATTGATACGCTCAAAAAGCAGCTGATTGAGGAAATGATTATTGTTTCGATTGTCATTTTGTTTTTTCTCTGGCATTTTCCATCGGCCATTGTGCCTATCATTACTATTCCGGTGTCGGTCACGTTGTCTTTCATTCCGTTTTGGGGAATGAATTTGACAGCCAACATTATGTCGTTGGCCGGAATCGCCATTTCGATCGGGGTCTTGGTCGATGGTGCCATCATTGAAGTGGAAAATGCCTATAAACGTTTGGAGCAATGGAACCGCAGCGGACGCAAAGAAAGTTTTTATGCCGTCCGGCTCGCTGCGCTTAAGGAAGTCGGCCCATCGGTATTCTTTTCTTTGTTGCTGGTGGCGGTTTCGTTTCTGCCGATTTTCACACTGCTGGATCAGGAAGGACGATTGTTTACACCGCTGGCGATCGGTAAAACATTCACGATGATGATTGCCGCTTTGCTGGCGGTGACGCTGGATCCTGCCATCCGGATGCTTTTTTCGCGCGTGGAGCCCTTCCGATTTTCACCGGCATGGCTGGCGCGAGTCATGACGGGCGTTTTTGTGGGCAAGTACCATCCAGAGGAGGAGCATCCGGTCAGTCGCAGAATTTTCAAAGTTTATGAACCGGTGTGCCGTTGGGTCTTGCAGTTTCCTAAGATCACAGTGGCATTGGTTTTGGCGTTGGGATTGCTGACAGTTCCGGTGGCCATGAAATTGGGCCACGAATTTATGCCTCCCCTCTGGGAGGGCGATCTTCTTTATATGCCCACAACGCTCCCGGGCATTTCTGTGGCCGAAGCCCAGCGGCTTTTGCAGACTCAGGACAAAATTTTGAAAAGTTTTCCGGAAGTAGACAAGGTCTTTGGAAAAGCCGGACGCATGGAAAGCTCCACCGACCCGGCCCCTTTATCGATGATGGAAACGGTCGTGCTTTTGAAACCGGAATCCCAGTGGCCCCAAAAAATTTCACATCAAGAGCTCATTCGGCGCTTTGATCAGGCATTGCAGATTCCCGGAACATCCAATGCTTGGACGCTACCCATTAAAAATCGCATCGACATGCTATCCACTGGCATGCGCACACCCATTGGGATTAAAGTGCTGGGTTCAGATCTTCAAGACATTGAGCGTATCGGCATTCAAATCGAGACCATTCTTAAAGGAATGCCTGGAGCGCGCAGTGTTTACGCGGAGCGCAGCGCCGGCGGGTATTTTCTTGATTTTGATATCAAGCGCGATCGTCTGGCCCGCTACGGATTGTCGGTCAAGGATGTTCAGGAGACGATCGCCTCCGCGATCGGCGGGGATTCGGTCACAATGACCGTTGAAGGTCAGGAACGATATTCGGTTAATGTGCGGTATCCTAAAGATTTTCGGCAGGACCCAGATGCTCTTAAAAATGTATTGATGGCTAATCCTTCCGGGGTTCAGGTTGCCCTTTCGGATGTATCGGAACTGGCTGTCCGCACCGGCCCATCGATGATCCGCAATGAAAACGGACTTCTGGCCGGCTATGTGTATTTAGACTTTTCCGGGAAGGACATTGGTGGATTTGTCGCGCAGGCCAAGAGGTTGGTTGACAGTCAAATCAAACTCCCCACCGGCTACAGTTTATTGTGGAGCGGTCAGTACGAAAACATGCAGCGCGTCAAAGAACGGCTAAAACTGGTATTGCCATTGACGATCTTTTTGATTGTCTTTCTTTTGTATATGAATACGCGTTCATGGTTTAAGACCGGCCTTGTGCTGCTGGCTGTCCCGTTTTCTTTGATCGGAGCGGTCTGGCTGCTATTGATCTTGGATTACAATGTTTCCGTGGC
>JAEUSC010000174.1 GCA_016789035.1 Candidatus Omnitrophota bacterium | reverse complement strand
CGGGAAAGGATAACAGCAGCCAATTGCCCAATATCTTTCCGCTAGGAACCGATAATAAATCCCATGTGCCCGGGGATGGTTCGCTGTAACCGCGGCCGATCAGCCCCTGCAATCCGGCCTTCAATTCCCAGGCACACACTCTGCGATATTGATCCAGAAAAACATTGGCCGCCTCCTGGTCCCACACTTCCAGAAAAGCCGGATGGACCTCCAGGGAATGCAGTCCCAACGCCGACAAATACTTCACATTCTCAAACATTTTTGCCACACCCGATGGATGAACAACCATCGTTGCCGTCATAGGGCCCTGGGCACCCACAGCCAATTGGACGCCTTGAAGGATGTCTTTGTAATAATAGTCACCAATGCCCGGTCGGTTGCGCTCGGTGGTTGCTTTATCCCCGTCGATACCAACCTCGAGATTGACATGGTGGTTAAGAAAAAAGTCCATTAGGGAGGGATTTAATAGCGTGGCATTGGTTTGAACGGAAATATACCGGGCGATGCCCGTCTGCCGGATAATGGTGATCATTTCTTTGAGACGGTCCGAATCCATGAGAGGTTCTCCGCCTGAGAATACAAATTCTGCCGGGGCAATGGGCTGGATGTACTGCAGAATGTTCTTGAACGTCTCACGAGCAATGACCTGACGCTGACTACGATATTTATAAAAACAATAGCCGCAACCTAAATTGCAGCGGTCGGTAAAAAATAACCAGACGTGATTGATGCCTTTGATCACTATCTTTTGACTCCCCAGGACAAATAAGTTCTCATAAAAACCACAACATTTAACTAGCGGGATTTCCTGTGACTGCGTCGATAAAAAGTGTATCACAATACGTCATTTTATGCTTATCGATAGTTTCAGCCCGAAGGCCTTCGGCCAAAACACATTTGTTAATCATTTTTCTCAAAATGCAAATAGCCCATTCCTCCAAAGGAGGCCTTTCTATCAAGCACAAAACCTGTCAGTGAAATTTCCGGAGCATTTTGCTGCTTATACAAAAAATAAACCGAGTTATTTTCTGGCTTGATAATACCCTGCTTAAACAAATCTTCCATCGACCATTTCTTTGGCAATGGATAAAATCGGCTCGCATCTGCTTTAAAATAATATTGAAATTGGGGAATGCTGATAGAAGACACCACCACATCATCGTCCTTTAAGACAAGGGTCAAGTCTCTGGCCATCCCCCGCCAATCCTGATACGGATAGATAGACACATCCCTTAAATAAATAGCCGTATTGCTTGCTGTGATGAGTAAGACCAAACACACGGTCATCTTGCGTATCAGAGATGGAAGATTATTAATCTGACTTGCGATAATCAATATGAGCGGGATTTGCAAAAACCCGAAATATCTTACTTCCAGATTAATTTCCTGTGCCCCAAACGCATAAAGAAAAAACATTGCCAAAGAAATACCGAGCCATAAAAATAAACAGTTTAGTGAACGCGGGACTTCGATGGGATTATTTAACCGTTTGTACGCGATCATAATCTGATCAATTAAAAAAGACACACTAAAGAAACCATAAATAAATAGATTAACCCTCCAGAGGCAAAGACTCAAAAGATGTTCCGAAAAGCTTTTATTCATCATCAATTCATAAGCGCCGCCAAAAATAACAAAAAAAGACCGAAGAAAGAATTGTCCAAAATGAAAATCTACTTGTGCTGATCGAAAGTCCCATTTTTCATGCGTTGAGCTTACGAACCAAATGATCCAGGGCAAGCACACTAGAAAGATTATCCCTTGGCTCAAGCACCACTTTTTCCACTCTTCCCTTTTCCCCCAAAAAAAGAACGTAACGTTCTGTGCGATCACAAATATCCAACCGACATACATCGTATAACAACAGAGAATCGTAGAAATGATGTAAGAGACATAGGCCTTTTGAGAGGCGTGTCTTAGAAACCGAAAGAAATAGAGAAATGAAGACGCTTCAAGAAACCAAAAGAGGCTATACATTTTGGCAGATTGAGCATGACTGATTGCAAATGGCGAGAAAATCAAAAGTAAGGCAGCAATGAATCCGACGCGTTTGTGAAATAATTCTTTACCCAAATGAAAAAGGACAATGGTCGTCAGGCCTGAGAAAATTAATGAAGGTAAGCGCAATGTTAACTCGTTAGCGCCAAAAATGTTGGCCCATATTTTCAGAATAATGTAATGAAGAGGCGGGAAAGGAGAATGTCTCAGAAGAGCAATAGTTTCCCAGAATGGATGACTGATCCTAAATGTTGTTAAAATCTCATCATCGTAGAAACTCTGGTCCCCTATCCGATAAGACCTTATCCATAAGGCCAACAAAAATAGCAAGACTGAAACCCAACCGTCCGTAAGCAGCCCCCGCAGTCTATGGCGATAGGCCATCAACACCTGCTCGCTTGAGAAATTACCCATTTGATCTAAACTCAATTTATTTTTTCAGAAAGTTTATAGACTAATAATCGTCTTTTGAGCCACCATACTCCAAACAAATCAATCAGTGTTGTCACAATCCTATTTCGAATTCCGTAATGACTTTTCCCCGACAGACGCGGTTTACTTACGACATCGACCTCCCTAACAGAAAACCCCTCCATTTTGAACAAATCAGGCAAAAATCGATGCGCGCCTTTAAAAAACTTTATTTTTTGAATACACTCACCTTTAAAAGCCCTTAATGAACATCCCGAATCACTAAAATTTCCAACCAAGAGTTTATTTCGCAGCCAATTTGCAATTTTCGAGGAGGCAATGCGACGTCGGGAGTCCCCTAAACTACGACTTTTCGCCCTGGATCCACACACAAAATCATATCGGGGTAAAAAGCTCAGCAGCTTTGAAATGTCCTGAATGTCATTTTGCAAATCGGCATCCAACGTCACAATGTATTTACCGCGGCAAACCAAAACCCCCGCCCAAGTGGCAACCGATTGACCACATCGTGTGTGCAAACGTTGAATACGTACGCGTTTGTCTTTCAAGGCAAACTGTTTCAAAATTAGCCACGACTGATCAACACTGCCGTCATCCGTAACAACGATTTCAAAATCTTTTCCTAAGCCAGACATTTCCTTGAGTACGCCTGTTAACAAATCGCTTAAATTCGACTCTTCATTGTAACTAGGAATGACGATGCTGACTTCTAGGCTTTCGGACGGCATCTCAACATCATCTTTCATGGCTGGCTGATCAAGTGCTTTTAGCGTTCTGAAATTCCTCATGGTCTATATCTTGCCGCTGGCCGGCGGCTTCACGGGCCCATAAATCAAATACAACCAATTTTAATATGTCTTCTTTCTTTCCAGAGGCAACCACCGCGTCTAGACGGGACTTTCCCATTAAATCTTGCAACAACGGACTCCGACCCACGTTCTTTCCGTACACCTGCCAAGTGACATACTTGATCGTCTCAGGAATTTGCCCTTTGGCTTGTTCAACACCTGCCGTTGCCCTAGGCGGAAGAATTTTATTAAGCGAAGGAAGCAATGATCTTAACAATTTCTTATTTAATCTTAATTCCTCAGACATTTGCAACCCCGCATTAACAATCGCTTGCTCAAAGAAAGGAAAGATAAGACGGCCTCCTGCTCCTTGGCTAAGACGATAATGCAACCGGACCTCCTGCGGCATTTTTTCCTTAATAAAAAACAATGCGGCAGCGCGACTATCCCCCTTCACATCCTGGTATTGATTAAAATCCGTAAAAGAAACCATTGCTTCAGACAACTCCCTTAAATATCCAAAATCGTTTCCAATTAATTGATCACTTCCGAAACCGTGCAGTAAAAATTTCATTTCCTGGGGAAGCTTCCTCAGGGCCGGATAAATGACAGCCGTATCGAGGTCCAAAATGGGCTCATCCATTAAACGCAACGTTACTGGAACTGCTGCCAAATACTCTTTAACAGTGACGTTTAAAATTTCATGCTCCGTTCCCAAGACCTGCGACATTCGCATCCCCTGCCCTAACGTTTCCTGATTGTATTCTTGCGAACCGATCGTAAAGGTTTTCACCCGTGTTTGATACAGCTGCGCCAACCGACAGAGCATCGAGGAGTCAAATCCGCCGCTGAGCATTACTCCTGCGGGTTTCATGAGTGTTCTTCGTACCGTATATTTAAGACAGTTATCCAAATCTAACCTTAACTGATCCTCAGATGTGTGAGTGCTCTTGGCGGGACTATCATAAGTCCTTACAAAAACGCTCCCCTTCTCAATAAGGACGTACTGCCCCCCATATAATTTATAAATATTTTCGTAGATGGTGGTGTGCCCGGGGACAAAACCACAAATCAAGTACCACTCAAAGGACTGACGGTTGATAGAAGCCGCGACACAGGATTGAATATCTCCCAGGAAGTCAGAAATAAAAACATAATCCGATCCCATATGATAAAAGAAAGTGGTGTGACCAAGACTGTCCGCAGAAAAAATAATACACTCAGAACGACGATCACAAATAATACAGGCATATCCCAAACACAAATTCTTTAAGGCGGTTAATCCATGTTGACGGTAATTCTTAACAACTTCGTGAGCGTTAAATTCCGGAGGTAACCCGCGCATGTCCAAAAAGGCGATCGCTAGATCATCTTCAACGACATCGAATGTTAAAAGCTCCATAGCCTGAGCGGCAGCCGATTTCAATTTTATATCAACAAACATAGCAAGACAGTATCCCCTCAAATAAGTATTTGATTAATCTCGGAAATAGACTTTGACTGTCTGATAGTGGTGGTCCATTCCGGCATTTCCGTCATAAAACGCTTCATCTCCGGCATACAACTAATGAAGTCTGGACTTTCGGTAAAGACTTGCATGATCGCTTTAATGATATTTAAACTTTGAGGGTTCGCGGTGCAATGATAGAAATCAAAAAAAGGATTCTCTCTGGAATGTTTTAACAGCGCGCGGGCATAGGTTAACGAAAGCTTCTTCTCATAAGGAACCATGTATAACAGGTAAATCAAACCGATTAGATAATTAGACTCGCAATCGCCTCTTTGCTCTTCACGAAAAAGAATGTAGTATCCTAAGTAGGGATGAAGACCCGATATTTTTCTTAACCGTTTAATAAAATCCAGGTTTTCAAGACTCTCATGAGGCTCTTCATTCTTAAACCCTGTCATAAACGATAAACTTATCGTCGATCGCTGATTCCAGTAGGAAAGTAATTTAGAAAGCTGCTTAATGGTATCCTGGCCTTTATAAAGCGAATCCGAGATGCGCCTGACCACATGCTCTGCACCGCACAAAATATAATCACATCCATTATCCGTCATTTGGCCATAGATTTCTTCATTCAATAAATCCAACCTTGCGCTGCAGTGCCACAAAACCGTACGGCCTTTGTTTTTGTAGCGTTCAATAAATTGCGCCACTCCTGTTGAATCATCGGTGAAATTAGGATCGGTAAACTTAAAAAATGGCGCCTTCGTATGTTGAGCAACATCAATCAACTGCATAATACGATCCAGGCGGTTTACAGAATTGGGCCCCCGGCCTCCCGCGGAGTTTCTCGAAAAACAAAATGAGCAGCGATACCTGCAATCCGCATTCAGCGCCCCCGATACAATTTTCCCCACGTATCCATATTTCTTGATGACAGCTACCATGGATGAGACATCAATAGATGTCGATGTATCTGTTTTGATCAAAAGATCACTCACCACTTCGTTTAATAAACGTTTATGGAAGATAACATTTTCGCGGTGGAAAGGTACGCGTTGGAACAATGCCAGTGCCGGAAGACAAACATGTACCTGTTTATTTTGCAGCAAATCAATGTGCTGACTTAAAAAAATTAACGAACCCACGGCATAAAAATGGTTTTCGCTCGAAAATGCGACCAGTACGATATCCTCATGAATGCGCAAAAGAGTTTTTGTTAATGCCTCCTGCCAGTCGGACTCTTTCGCACGGGCCGGTTCATACAAAGTGAATTTTCTCCCATGCCTTTCTAGTAACGCAATGGTTTCCACCAAGGCCATGGGCGTCATCGCGTGATGTCCATCCATAAAAAGAAGCGCAATGTTATTCGATGAAGACATGGTGACTTCCTATGAGATGACCTTTTTAAGGCAAATCGCCTTTCTCTTCTCCCCCACTAACTCCAGCCCAAAGAGATCTTTATAATTCTTTAAAATTTCCATAATCGTGGGGTTTCGATCCAGCTCATTTAAATCTTCAGTATTACCAATCACCAAACCTTCCGGCTTCAGACAGGAAATAAGAATCTTTAAACGCTCAAGATAATATGGAATCGCATTTTGTAATGGGATATCAGA